>JBPYEF010000135.1:0-11021 GCA_051985875.1 Hyphomicrobiaceae bacterium | reverse complement strand
CTTTGACCTCGACGTATTCGAAAACATGCGCATCCTCGACTATGGCGACGCGGCGATTCCTGAGCGCGCGAGCCGCGAAGGCACGGTCGACCTCATCCTCCAGGCACAGGCGGCCGTCGAGGCGAAGGTCAACGATGTGCTTGAGGCCGGGGCCGTCCCGATCGTCATCGGCCAGAATTCCCCGTGTGGCTCCTATGCGATTGCCAAGCCGCTGGCGGAGCGGACCAGGGGTACCGTGGGCATGGTCAGCCTGGATACCCACTGGGATGCGCAGAAAATCGACCGCGCCACCATGGACCCGCGCATCGCCGGCGCTGGCAACTGGAAGGACTCGGTCTACCGCGACCTCAAGAATTTTCACCCGCGCAATCTCGTCGAGATCGGCGAGCGCGGCATGCTGGAATATCCCGAGATCGTGCGGAGGTATATCACCGCAGGCGCCCAATTCGTCTCCTCCTGGCGTCTGCGCACTTCGCTCGGCATCGAGGGGACGGTAGAACTGCTGCGCAGGGCGTTTGACGGCACCGACGCCGTCTATGCGCACTTTGACCTCGACGTGATGGGCGGGGCGGGTCCCGCGCCCGGCGACATACTCGGCGAGCTAGCCGAGCCCATCGGTCTTTCAGACTACGAAGTGATTCGCCTGGCGCACGAGACCGGCAAGCTCGGGTGCAATGCCCTATCGTTCATCTGCATCCCTCCGGGTTCGGCGGTAATGTACCGTGTGGTCGTCTACACGATCATGTACTTCATCGCCGGGCTATCGATGCGCAAGAAGGCCGGCGGCAGGGACACGCGCATTGCGGACGCAAGATGAGCGGAAGCCCGCGGTGGCAGGCGTCGGCGCGCGCCCGCGAGAAAAGCAGGCCGGCGCAGCAGGGTGAATGCCACAGGGAGAATGCCAGATGGCTAGCGGCCGCAAGTTCATCGCCAATCCGCCACCCTGGCCGAACGGCGCACGCTGCGCCGTGGCATTCACCTTCGACATGGATGCCGATAGCATTTTGCACCTCGCACACCACCAGAACGCCAACAATCTCGTCGCTGCGATGTCGATGCTGCAGTACGGTCCGCGCGTCGCCATACCGCGCATTCTCGCGTTTTACAGGGAAATGCGCATCAAGCAGACCTTCTTCATCCCGGGTTGGTGCATCGAACGCTATCCCGAGGCGATCGAGGCCGCGCTCGCCGATGGCCACGAGATTGCCCACCACGGCTATCTGCACGAGCATCCGAACGAACTCAGCGCGGAGAAGGAGCGCTACTGGCTGAGGCGCGGGATTGAGGTGATCACCCGCGTCACCGGCGCTCGCCCGGTGGGCTACCGCGCCCCGGTCTACAAGTTCTCGAAGAACTCGCTCGAGCTGCTGCTTGCGGAGGGGTTTCGCTACGACGCCTCGCTGATGGGCGATGATATTCCCTACCTGCTCAGCAACGGTGCTTCCTCGCTGTTGGAGCTGCCGAGCCACTACGCCCTCGACGACTGGGGGCACTACATGTTCAGCCGCGAGCTCGATTACAAGATGCCGATCAAGGCGCCGGGTCAGGCGATGGAGGTGTTCCGTGCCGAGTTCGACGCCGCCTGGCGCTACGGCGGGTTGTGGATCTCCGTGTGGCATCCGTTCGTCAGCGGCAGACTGGCACGCTTTGATGCCGTGGCCGATTTGATCGAATATATGGCGCAAAAGGGCGGCGTCTGGTTCGCGACGCTGCGCGACATCTGCGCTCACATCGAGGCCTTGATCGCCTCCGGGAAGTGGACGCCGCGCACCGACCGCCTGCCGCAGTATCCGGGCCCGATTCCCGAGCTCGGCGGTGGAGATGCCGACGCCTGAAGCGGCCGAAGCCGCTCGCATCGCAGGGGTCAGTGCGCTGCAAAGCTGAGCGCCGGTGCGCTCGGCTCGAGGTCGAGGCGCACGGCGATCCCCTCGAGTTCTGGCCTCGCGGCAGGGTATTCGTGCATGACGTAGGGATCATGACCGGGCACGATGTGCCGTAGTGACGGCGCGAGCCGCTCGAGCAGACGATAGCCATCGAGCATCTGGCCAATGTGCAGGGCCGTGGTGAATGGCCGATTGGTCGCCATGTTCTCGTAAAAGTGGGTGGCATCGGAGGCCAACACCAGCCAGCCGCGACGGGTGTGCACGCGCACGATCTGCAGCCCCGCTGAGTGGCCCGGCGCAGGGTGCAGCACGACGCCGGGTGCAATTTCCACGCACCCGCTCGCCATCTCCAGCCGCCCCTTGAAATTGAGACGCACCATGCCGACGACGTCCTCGACGTGGTAGCTGTGGCCGAGGCGCGGATAGCGCATGTACCTGCCCGTGGCGTAGGCCATTTCACCCTCTTGCAGGTGAAACCGCGCGTTAGGAAACTTGTCGAAGTTGCCGACGTGATCATAGTGCAGATGCGTGAGGATCACGTCGCGCACCGCCCTTGGGTCGACGCCGAGCAGCTGCAGACTCTCGGCAGGGCAGCGCAGGAAGGTGCGCTGCCTCTGTTTAGCCATTGCCGCGGTGAAACCGGTGTCGACGACCAAGGCGGTACCGGCCCCGAGCAGCAGCCAGGTGAAGTAATCCATGGGCATCGGCGCATCATGGGGGTCGCCGCCGATGAAATGCTCATGCCGCCGTGCTGCGCGGGTAGCATAGCGCAGGGCAAACACCTGATATTCTGGAAGCGGGGACTGCATGGCATTGTCCTCGTATACGAGCCGTTAGCGGGGCGCGGGCCCTCGCCCATTCCTCGCCGCGAAGCCTTCGGCCGACATTCATCCACTGCGGCTATGCGAAGAGATCAGCAACGACATGCGCCGGGATGCCATCCGCGTGGTCGATGGCGCAAGGGCAGATCGTTGCGGGCGGGGTGGCGGTAGTCAACGTGCGCACCAGCTGCGACCTGACAGCATGACCGTATCCGACCTGACTGTCGGCGCGAAAGCGCGATCGCGCGCCGCTGCTGGCCGCCCATCGGCCGCGCGCCATGCGCCGCTGCCATCGTGTCGGCTCCCGGCAAACTCGGTCTTGCGGCCGCACCGTCGGCGAGCGTTTTTGCGCCAATCCTTGCAGCGGTCGGTGTCGACCTCGCCCGCCAGGGCGGCACGGATCTGATTGAGCACCATCCGGCAATCGCGTCGCTCCTGCCACGAACCTCGCGCTCAGCGCCCGACGACCTTGTCGGCGACGAGCCGCTCGAGCCCGGAAATCTCGAGGCAGTTCCTCGCTAATCTCCGCCGAGTGCTGGCCCAACGGGAGGCCCGTCGGGTTCGCCGCCGATGCTCATCACCCCGCCCGTCGCCTGAGCAATCATGTCGAAGGCGAGATTGCTCTCAAACGGGCTGCCTTCGCCAAATCCCTAAGGGCTGCCGTCACACCGTCGCAACGGGCGTTGCCGGCGAGCCGACCGCACCCGGCAGCCGGAGTGGCGGCGCGGTTAACAAGAAGCGGCTGCGATTGTGGGCCCGCAGCCAGTCGGCGAGTTCCGACAGACGCCAGATCTCGCCGAGATTGACCCCGACCTTGAACAGACAGTGCTGGTGCAGGGGCAGCATCGCGCATTGACCGGGGGCAAGCGGCTTGTTGTGAAGCTCAACCGCATAGTTGTCGGAGATGAGGGCCACGAGTTTGCTGTCGCTCACCCAGCGCAGCAGGCGCTGATCGCTGCCATCGAGGCCGGTGCAGCTGCTCTCGAGCAGGGCCTTGTCGGGCCGCTTTCTGCCCTCGAGCAGCAGCTCGTCGAACCCCGTCCTAAGGCAGACGAAATCGCCCGCCTCGACGACGATGCCGTCGGCGGCGCAGATGCGCATGAGGTCGTCGTAACCAACCGCGTGCCGTTTGCGCTGGAAGTGGGCAAACAGGTCGATCATCACGGCTCGGCCCTGCAGGCATTTGACGGCAAGGTTCTCCGCGCCGAGCGCGTTGGCGGAGGAGGTGCTCTTCGCCTCGACGAAAGATCCCGGCAGGGCGCCGCTGTCGGAGACCTCGCTCGGTCCGAGGACGTCAATGCCGCCGCGGTAGCCATTGTAGAAGGTCGGCTCGGCGCGGCCCGTGCCGCTGGCGTCGAACAGCGCACCCACGTGCGCCAGCGTGTCCCACTGCGTCGAATATTGCAGGTGCATGATGACAAGATCATCGTTGATCACGTCGGTCATGCCCGGCGTCTCCCACTCGGTGCGATAGAGCCAATTCGGCTTCGCCTCCCTCCGCGTCGGGCGCAGCTGTGGCGGGTGCCGGCGCGGGTTGAGAACCGCGCCTCCGGGGTAATCGAGCGGCATCGACAGGCAGAAGGTCTTGCCTTCCTGAACTTCGGCAATCCCCTGTTTGACCTTGGCGGGGGTGAGCTCGTTCATGCGGCCGAGCTGGTCGTCGGCACCATAGTCGCCCCAGGTCGCCCCCTCGGGGCGCCGCGTCCAACGTTTCTGTTCGGGCATCTGGCCTCCCTGCCTTGTGACGCCTGCCGGCGTTCGTCCGCTCATGGATGCGCCGCGGCCGCGCTCCGCGCGTGCGCAAGGCGCAACGCGCCCCACCCATCCGTGGCAAAGTGCCACCCGGGCAGCCTGTGGTGCAAGCGCGCACGCTCGGGCCGTTCGCTTCGGGGGCGTGCAGCTAGCGCTGCGCGCGCGGATCGGCGACGTCTTCCACCACGAGCTCACGCCGGCATCGCCCGCCCCAGGTGTCGCGCCGCAGATGTCCGGCGATGTGCAAGGGCAGGCCGCTCGATGCGAGCAGCGCCGCGCCGATCGGCTGACCGGCGGCACGAAAGGCGATCGCCTCGAGGCGCGAGCCGTCTCCCGCCTGCAGCACGCAGCGCACGTGCGCGCCGCCGACGATCTTGGCAAATGCGACGCGGTGCGCGGGAAAGGCAAAACGCGGCTGGGGATTTCCCTGACCGTAGGGACCGGCGCGCTCGAGCAGGTCGGCGAGCTCGTCGCTGACGGTCAGCGCCGTCAGCGCGCCGTCGATATCCAGCGCCAGGGCCGCGCGCGCAGCTGCAGCAGGGTTGGCCAGGCGCTGCATCATGAACGCCTCGAGTGCATCGAGCCGGTCGCGTCTCACCTTGAGCCCCGCAGCCATCGCGTGACCGCCGCCGCGCTCGAGCAGCCCCTCTGCCACCGCAGCGCGCACCACGGCGCCGATATCGATACCCGCAATCGAGCGCAGCGAGCCCGTGCCGGCCCGTTCGCCAGCGTCGTCCCAGGCTATCGCGCACGCCGGGCGCTGAAAGCGCTCGACCAGGCGGCTTGCAACCAGGCCGACGACGCCCTGATGCCAGTCCTCGCCCGCGAGCAGGAGCAGTGGCAGATCGGGATGCGCAGCGATCAGCAGCTCGGCTCGGGCCATCGCCTCCTCGAGCATGCGCGCCTCGATCAGCTTCCGCTGCCGATTGAGCTTGTCGAGCGTGACGGCGATGCGCGCGGCCTGCAATTCGTCGTCGGTCGCAAGCAGCCGGGCGCCGAGCCCGGAATCGCCGATGCGTCCGCCGGCGTTGATGCGCGGGCCGAGCACGAAACCCAGATGATAGGGCGTCGGCGGCACCGCGAGCGCGGCGGCATCGACGAGCGCACGCAGGCCGATGTTGCGGCGCTGGCGCATCACCGCCACGCCTTTGGCCACATAGGCGCGGTTAAGCCCCTTGAGCGGCACCACATCGCACACCGTCGCCAGCGCCACGAGGTCGAGCAGCTCGAGCAGGTTGCACGCGGGCGTGGCAGCTGCGTAGTGATCGCGGCGGCGCAGCTCGCGCGCGGTTGCCACAAGCAGCATGAAGACGACACCGGTCGCACACAGATGGCCGAGCCCGGACAGGTCGTCCTGCCGATTGGGATTGATGACCGCCGCCACGTCGGGCAAACGCTCATCCGCCTGATGGTGATCGACGACGATCACGTCAGCACCGAGGCTGCGCGCCGCGGCCAGGGGCTCGATGCCCGTCGTCCCGCAATCCACGGTGATGATCAGCCGGGCCCCATCCGCAGCAAGGCTGGCAATCGCCGCGCGGTTCGGGCCGTAGCCCTCCGTCAGGCGGTCGGGAATATAGACGCGCGCGTTACACCCGTGCGCGGCCAGAAATCGCTGTAGCAGAGCAGCCCCACAGGCACCGTCGACGTCGTAATCGCCGAATACCGCGATCGCCTGCCGCTGCTGGATTGCCTCCGCCAGGCGCACGGCGCCCTGGTCCATGTCACGCAGGGAGCTAGGATCGGGCATCAACGCCTTGATCGTCGGATTGAGCGCAGTGGCGACCTCCTCGAGGCCGACCTGGCGGGAGGCCAGCACGCGCCCGAGCAGCTCGGGGAGGCCGTGGCGCTGGCTGATGGCGGCGGCGTTCTTCGCGGTCGCGGCATCGACGCGATCGCGCCATGCGAGACCGCGAACGGACGCCGTCACGCCGAGATAGGCATCGCGCGGGGATTGCGTCGCGCGCTCGACGTTGCCGATTGCCCCCATCCCCTCGCCATCACGTCTGCTGGCACTTCCGCCCGGCGCTACCGCCAGGCTCGGCGCAAGTTTACGCCGCAGGGGGCAGGCGCAACATCGGCGCGGTGCGCTCCTCCACAGCTTCGTGAGGCAAAGAAGTCTTAACCCGTGGCGAGCACCTTGGTGCCGAGTATGCGGAAAGTGGTCTTGATGCGCCGTACGGTACCGGTCTTGGAGCGCAGCACCACGGTCTCGGTTTCGGCGAACTCCTGGCGAAAGTGCACGCCATCGAGCAGCGAGCCGTCGGTCACACCCGTCGCCGAGAAAATGACGTCGTCCGAAGCCATGTCGTTCATCGCGAACTTGCGCCGGATGTCGGTGATGCCCATCGCCGCGGCACGCAGCTCTTCCTCCTTCTTTAGCGGGTGAAGGCGGCCCTGCATCTGGCCCCCGATGCAACGCAGCGCCGCCGCCGCAAGAACGCCCTCGGGTGCGCCGCCGATGCCGAAGTAGATGTCGATGCCCGTCTCTTCGGGATCGGTGGTCCAAATGACGCCGGCAATATCGCCGTCGGGAATTAGCCGGATACCGGCACCCGCCTTGCGCACCGCGGCAATCAGATCGGCATGCCGCGGCCGATCGAGAATACACGCGGTGATCGCCGAAATCGGTTTTCCCTTGGCCTTGGCCATCGCCGACAGGACGGCAGCGGGCGGAGCATCGAGATCGATGATTCCCTCGGGATAGCCGGGTCCGATGGCGATTTTGTCCATGTACATGTCGGGTGCATTGAGCAATCCGCCCCGCTCGGCGATCGCCAGCACGGCGAGCGCGTTGGGCATCGCCTTGGCGCAGATCGTCGTACCTTCGAGAGGATCGACGGCGATATCGACCTCCGGCCCATCGCCGATCCCAACCTCTTCGCCGATGTAGAGCATCGGGCTTTCATCCATCTCACCCTCGCCGATCACCACGCGGCCCTTGATGTGCACCTTGGCGAGCTCGCGGCGCATGGCATCGACGGCGGCCTTGTCTGCTGCCTTCTCGTCACCGCGCCCGCGCAGGCGCGCAGCGGCGATTGCCGCCGCCTCGGTGACGCGCGCGACCTCGAGCACCAATACGCGGTCGAGTCCCGCGGGATTGCCGTCGATCTTGGCCATGGATTGCCTTGCAGCGCCAGGCGCCGCTCCTTTCCAGCCGCTCTACAACGGCTCGATGCGTATCATCTGCGGTTTCTCGGCGACCTGCCCGTCGCTGAAGATGGCATCGAGCGCGCCACGCACTTGTGCTTCCGTCGTCTCGTGGGTGATCAGTATAACCAGAGTCGGCGCGCCGAACTTCGGCCTGGCGTCGATCCCCGGCTGCGCCCCGCGCGGGCGCCGCTGGACGATGCTCTCGAGCGAGACCTGCCGTTCCCCCATGCGGCCGGCGATGCTGCCCATGGCGCCCGGCCGGTCGTGCACCAGGAGGCGCACGTAGTAGGCACCTTGATGCTGGCCGAGGCGGGCCCGGCGGTAAGGCCTGAGGCGGGCGACCTGTACGCCAAACGGCGGCACGCGGCAGCCGCGGGCAATGTCGATGATGTCGCTCGCCACCGCAGAAGCGGTGGCCGTCGCGCCGGCTCCGGGACCCGCGAGCAGCAGATTGCCGCAAGCGTCGCCGTCGATGGCAACGCAGTTGGTGACGCCCGACACCTCGGCAATCGCCGAATGCTTGGGCACCATCGCCGGGTGTACGCGCTGCTCGATGCCGCTATCGGTGATCAGCGCGACCCCGAGCAGCTTGATGCGATAGCCAAGGTCGTCTGCCGCCTCGATATCGGCCGCGGTGATGGACTGGATACCCTCGACATGGATGTGCTCGAAGCCGACGTTGGTGCTGAACGCCAGGCTGGTCAGAAGCGCGAGTTTGTGGGCCGTATCGAAGCCCCCGATGTCGAAGGTCGGATCCGCCTCCGCATAGCCCTTGGCCTGCGCCTCCGCGAGCACCTCAGCAAACGAACGGTGCTCCTCCTGCATCTGCGTCAGGATGTAGTTGCAGGTGCCGTTGAGAATGCCGTAGACGCGACGGATCTGGTTGCCCACCAGAGCCTCGCGCAGCGTCTTGATGACGGGAATGCCCCCCGCCACGGCGGCCTCGAAATTGATGGCGGCGTCGTGCATCTCGGCGATGCGTGCCAGCGCAATACCGTGCCGCGCGAGCAGGGCCTTGTTGGCCGTCACCACCGACTTGCCCGCGTGCAGCGCCGTCTCGACGGCGGCCTTGGCGGGGCCGTCCTCACCGCCGATCAGCTCGACGAAGACGTCGACCGCCGCATCGGCCGCCAAGCGCTCGGGGCTGTCGAACCAAGGGTAGTCCGCAATGGAAATGCTGCGACGCTTGGCGCGCGCCCGCGCGCAGACGCCCACAACCTCTATGCGCCGCCCGCTCGCCTGCTGCAGCCGGTCGCGCCGCTCATTGAGCAGCTGCAGCAGCCCCATGCCCACCGTGCCGAGGCCGGCGATGCCCAACTTCAGCGGCTGGTTCATGCCCATGCTCGCGCTAGCGTGATGCCTGGTGGGCAATCGGAATCACGTTATGCATGCTTTCCGGGGGGCGCGCGAGAAACTTTTTGATGTTGCGCGCTGCCTGACGAATCCGCTGCTCATTTTCAACGAGCGCAATACGCACAAAGCCTTCCCCGTATTCGCCGAAGCCGAGTCCCGGCGATACGGCGACATCGGCATTTTCCACCAGCAGCTTGGCGAACGCTACCGACCCGAGCTCGCAGAAGGGCGCGGGGATCGGCGCCCAGGCAAACATCGAAGCGGCCGGTACCGGCACCTCCCAACCCGCCCGGGCGAAGCTCTCCACCAGGCAGTCCCGCCGACTCCTGTAGATCTCGCGCACCTCATCGACGCACTGCTGGGAGCCGTTGAGCGCGGTGGCGGCGGCGACCTGAACCGGGGTGAAGGCGCCATAGTCGAGATAGGATTTAACGCGCGCCAGCGCCGCGATCAGACGCTCGTTGCCGACGGCGAAGCCGATGCGCCAACCGGGCATGCTGTAGGTCTTCGACAGCGAGGTGAATTCGACGGCCAGGTCCACCGCGCCTGGCACCTGCAGCACCGACGGCGGCGGATTGCCCTCAAAGTAGATTTCCGCGTAGGCGAGGTCGGAGAGAATGATCAGCTCAAGCTTCTTTGCGAGTTGCACCACCTCGGTGAGAAAGTCGAGGCCGACGGTCATCGCCGTCGGGTTGGAGGGATAGTTCAGCACCACGGCGAGCGGTTTGGGGATCGAGTGCCGCACCGCCCGCTCGATGCCGCGCAAGAACGCGGCGTGCCAATCCGTTGCCGTGCCGATCATCGCGCCGAGCCCGCGTGCGCCGGCGGGCACCGGCGGCAGCATGGGGATGTGGCGGATGGCCGCCCCCGAGATTATGAAGCCGAATTCATGGATCGGGTAGGTCGGGCTCGGCACCAGGATCACGTCGCCCGGAGCGCTGATCGCCTGCGCCATGTTGGCAAAGCCCTCCTTCGAGCCCAACGTGGCGACGATTTGCGTTTCGGGGTTGAGCTTGACGCCAAAGCGGCGCGCATAATAGCGGGCCTGCGCCTTGCGCAGGCCCGCTATGCCCTTGGAAGCCGAGTAACGGTGCGTGCGCGGCTTGGCGACCGTTTCGACCAGCTTGTCGACAATGTGCTGCGGGGTCGGCATGTCCGGATTGCCCATGCCGAGGTCGATGATGTCGGCCCCCGCCGCCCGCGCCGCCGCCTTGAGGCGGTTGACCTCCGCGAACACATAAGGGGGCAGGCGCTTGATGCGATGGAATTCTTCGATCACCGGCTAGACCTTTCTTTCCCTGCTGACACGTGGAGGAGGTAGCAGATCGCGGCACTGCCGAGGGTCGGCGGCGTGCAACCCGCGGCGCAACCCTGGACCCCCGGCTGCAGAAGCTGCAGCCGCCCGCCACGCGCTTGCACGGCGCCGGCACAGCGCCGGCCCGGCGCTCCGCTCTGGCGCCCACCCTGGCACCCCGCCCTGGCACCCCGCCCTGGCACCCCGCCCTGACACCCCCATCCTCTGCGTCGTCTCCTTCCTGCCACGCCCGCCTCGCTTCCAGGCGGTGCCCACCTTTTGTGCAGGTCTTGCGCCGGGCAGCGCCTCGCCCAATATTTGTGCAAGCTGCGCTTGCGCTGAGCCCGATCCCCGACCATAACGCCGCGCTTGGCCCGGCGAAACCGTTGGCGCGGCCCGGTCGCCAGCCCGAGCGGTTGACCGGCTCGCCCCGGAGGCGGCGTACGCGCGTCACCGGCGGCGTTTTCACACACCTTGGGCCGGCGCGACAAAATATACTACTTTCATGGCTGTGCCTCTTCATCGAGAGTGCACCACAAGCTGACAGATTCTCGAGGCTGGCCATGGGTCGTTCGCCATGGAAGCCGGCGCGTTGACGACCGACCCTTCCGGAGGGCGTTCCCCACCGGACTCGACTGGCGAGGGAAACATGCAGAGGCAAGCGTCTGAAACGAAAACGGCAGCGCCACCGCTGGTGGCGTTCGGCGCCTACCACGTTGCCGATCCCGAGGCATTCAGCCGCAACATGCTGCGCGTCATGGAACA
>JBPYEF010000134.1:0-18093 GCA_051985875.1 Hyphomicrobiaceae bacterium | reverse complement strand
GGCACTTGCCATGTGGCGCAAGAGGATGGCCGCATCGCGTACCGTCTTGGCGATCGGCCCCGCCTGATCGAGCGAGGAGGCGAACGCCACGATTCCCCAGCGCGAGCAGCGACCATAGGTCGGCTTGATGCCGACGGTGCCGGTCACGGCTGCCGGCTGGCGGATCGAGCCGCCAGTGTCGGTTGCGGTGGCACCGAGGCACAGGTCCGCGGCGACGGCGGCAGCCGAGCCCCCCGACGAGCCGCCGGGAACGAGGGGTCGGTTCGATTCCCGACGCCGCCAGGGATTGACGGTCGGGCCAAAGCAGCTCGTCTCCGTCGACGACCCCATGGCGAATTCGTCGTTGTTGAGCTTACCCAGCATGACCGCGCCGCAATCCCACAGGTTTTGCGTGACCGTCGACTCATAGGTCGGGGTGAAGCCGTCGAGGATGCGCGAGCAGGCGGTCGTGCGCACGTCCTTGGTGCAGTAGAGGTCCTTAATCCCAAGCGGCAGCCCCTCGAGCGGCCGCCCCTCACCGCGCGCTAGGCGCTGGTCGCTGGCGTGCGCCATGGCAAGCGCGCGCTCCGGCGTCGGCAGCACGAAGGCATTGAGCGCCCGGTTGCCGGCGGCGATGGCGTCGTTGAACGCGGCCGCCAGCTCGCGCGCCGAAAACTTGCCCGCGCGCAGCCCCTCGCGCGCCGCAGCCAGCGTCAGCCTGGTGAGCTCGCTCATCTCTGCTCCCCACCCCTACTGGACTATCGGGCCGCCGTGCCGCGCGCTGGCCGCTGGACGCGTGGGCGAGCCCTCCTCGCGCACCCCACTACTCGACCACCTTCGGTACGACGAAGTAGCGCTTCTCTTGCACGGGTGCGTTCTGCAGGATGGCCTCGCAGATGTCTCCGTCCGTCACTTCGTCCTGGCGCATCTTGAGCGCCATGTCGACGACGCGCGTCATTGGCGGAACGTTGCTGGTGTCGACTTCCTCGAGCTGTCGGATCCAGTCGAGAATGGCGGACAGCTCGGCCTTGAGAGCCGACGCCTCCGCATCCGTAATCTTGATGCGTGCCAGCCGCGCCATGCGGCGCACCGCCGCCTCGTCGACGTGCATCGGCTCGATCCTCGCGCAGCCTTGCGCGGAACTCTTACCCGCGCCGGACCAAGGCTGCAACCTGCGACGTGGTCGGCAACCCTGCGTGCAGCGCAGAGCCACCCGTGGCGAGCCCCGCGCGGCTGCGCCGGCCCCACGCCTGGCTACGCGCCCGGCTATGCGCCTGGTTACGCGCCTGGTTACGCGCCTGGTTACGCGCCTGGCCACCCGCCCGTCAGTGTCCCTCTAACCTGCTGAGGAACGGACCCAGAATGTCCGAATAGTCGTCGGTCCATGGACGCAGTCCCCGATCCTCGAACGCGCGGACCTCCTTCAGCTCCCGCAACGGCGCGAGCGCCTCGCTGCTCTTTGCGAATACGGCGACCGTCGACGTCGACTGCGCATAACTGCCGTCCGCATCGTCATCGGAGATCAAGAACCCGGCAACGCCCGGCAGCAGCTTGACGGTTGCCGCGAGCATGCCGTCGAGGTCGAGATTGCGGTTGGAGATGTGCAGCAGGGCAATGCCGTCGGGCTTGAGCTTGTCGAGGTAGAGCCGCAGCGCCTCGGCGGTCAACAAGTGCACCGGCACGGCGTCGGAGGTGAAGGCGTCGACGATGATCAGATCGAAGCTGGCGTCGGGCTCCTTGGCGATCGTGCGCCGCGCATCGCCGATGACGATGTCTGGGCTCGGTTGGCAGTGGGCAAGGAAGGTAAAATAGCGGGCGCTCTTGGCGATGCCGACGATCACCGGATCGATCTCGAAGAAGCGCCAGGCCTCACCGGGGCGGGAATGGCAGGCGAGCGAGCCGCTGCCGAGCCCCACCACGCCATAGCGGCCCTTGGCATCACCGAGGCGCTCGCGCACCTTGGCGATGGTCATCGCCATCGGGCTCTTTTCGTAATAGTAGGTTGCGGGCGTCGCGTCGTCGACGGCATTGCCCTCCTCGTCCCTGATGCGCTGCGCGCCGTGCAGGGTGCTGCCGTTGACGAGCGTGCGGAACTCGCCGTCCTCGGAGGTCTGTACCCGATACACGCCAAAATAACTGCGTTGCGCATCCCCGCGCCGGACCGCGGAGGGAAGCCACACGAGCGCGGCGAAGATCAACAGCGCCGAGACGAGCTGGCGCATCCCGCGCCACGACTGGCTGAGCAGCACCGCGCTCAACAGGGCAACGACGATAACCGTCGTGCCCCAGTCGTCGACATCGAGCTTGAGCTTCGCCACCGCCCAGGGCACCCAGTAGATGGCAAGCAGGCCGCCGGCGACGATCAGCCACAAGATCAGCAGCTCGTTGCCGTCCTGGGTGCCGAGCCGCGGTGCGGGGTGCACCGGCGGTTGCTTCTCCGTCCCCGGACGGACAGCCGTACTGATTGGCGCCACCAGCCTGCCCAACGCCGCCACCACGCTGTTTGTGAGGCGCACCATCGCCTCGCGCGAGAACACGCCGGGGCGACAGGCCATCGATAGCGCGAGCAGAAGCGGGTACTCGAATACTTCGCTGAACACCTTGGGGGCGACGAGCGCCGCGCACAGCCCGCCGAGCGCACCGCCGAGGGCGATCGAGAGGTAGTAGTCGGTGAGAAAGCGCGCGTTCGGGCGCAACTCATAGAGCGCGCGGTGCGCGACCATGGCCGAGGCCACGAACGCCGCAACCCCCGTCGTCGCCGTCACGAACCAGCTTTCGTATTTGGTCTGCGACAGCGCGAGCAGCGCCAGCGCGACCAGCACCGGGTGCACCAGCAGCAGCAGCTTGCGCGGCACGAGCGGCGGGTCGCGAAACATGGCAACGTAGGTGAACAGATAGAGCGCGAGCGGCAGCACCCAGATCAGCGGCGCGGAGGCGACATCGGTACTGATGTGCGTGGTGAACGCGGTCAGCAGCGCCGTTGGCACGAGGGCCAATCCGGCCCATGCGGCCCGGTCGGCAAAGGACGGGGCGCGCAGCGGCGCGTCGCCGGCTTGCTCGCTGCGCGGCACCAGCAGGACGCACATCAGCAGGAAGGCGAAGGCAATGGCCAGGACGAGGAGCAGAAAAGCGAGGGCCCAGATCTCGCTCAGGGTCTTCAGCCCGAACATCGGCTCGAGCAGGAAGGGATAGCTGAGGAGGGCAATCAGGCTGCCAAGATTGCTGGCGGCATACAAAAAGTAGGGATCCCGCCCGTGCGCGTGCCCGGTACGCACGAACCACGCTTGCAGCAACGGAGCGTTGGCCGCGAGCGCGACAAACGGCAAGCCGATGGCCGTGGCGAACAGGCCGAGTTGCCAGAGGTAAGGCTCACCCGGCGGCGGATCGCCCCACGCTCGGGGCAGCCCGATCGGCAGCAGGGTGAAGGCGAGCAGGGACAGCGCAAGGTGTAGAAAGCCGCCGCGTTCGGCGGCGATGTGGCGGATCAGAAGGTGGGCATAGCAATAGCCTGCGAGCAGCGCCGTCTGGTAGAAGAAGATGGCGACCGCCCACACCGACGGGGAACCCCCGAGCACGGGCAGTACCATCTTGGCGAACATCGGCTGGAGCGAGAACAAGAGCAGCGCCGAGAGGAACGTCGCCACCGTGAACACCCCGAGTACGAAACGGGGATGGGTCGGCAGCGCCGGGCGCGCCGGCTGCACGCCGGAGACCGCAGCCTCGTCGAATGCAATGGCCCGCTTGTCCATCTCGGTGTACTCCCAGGCGAGCATGCCGCACCCCGATCGGCACGCACGCCACCGCGCTCGGGCGCGGGGCCCAAGCCTGAGGTCTGCCTTCGCGGTGGCGTCGGCACGCGGCCTCCCGCGTTCGCAGGCTCGCACACCCGCAGGCGAAGATCACCTTGAAATCGCGACGAAGCTGGGGCGCCGCGCGCACAGGAAAGTTTGCGAGGGCGCGAACCCGGGCGGGGGGCGCGGCCCCGCCTGCGCTCGTCCCCCTTGCAGATCATGCCCGGGAGCGGGCACAACCTTGCTTAGAAGCGGAGCGGCACGATTTGGCCAGTGAAAGGCCCAGTGATCGGAGCGGGGATCGGCGCGGCGGCGTGCTCGAGCTCGATGCCTTTGCGCGCGCCGCGACGGGCAGCGCGCGCTTGATTGGCGTCGATCTCGGCGAGAAGCGCATCGGGCTTGCCCTGTCGGACGCCACCCGCACCATCGCCTCGGGGCTGACGACGCTGCAGCGCGGCAAGTTTGCACGCGACGCGGAGCACCTGCTGGAGCTGGCCGCCGCGCACGGCGTCGGCGGCCTGGTTATCGGGCTGCCGATCAGGCTCGACGGTTCGCAGGGGCCGCGCGCGCAGGCGACCCGCGCGTTTGCCGCGAAGTTGGCGAGCCTCACGCCCCTGCCGCTCCTGCTCTGGGACGAACGGCTGACCACGGTCGAAGCCGAGCGCGCGCTGATCGCCGCCGATGCCTCGCGCCGCCGCCGCGCACAAGTGATCGACAAGGTCGCCGCCACGCTGATCCTGCAGGGCGCGCTCGACCGCCTGAAGCGTGTCGGCTGACCAAGCTCGATCCGCCCGCCACTTGCGGCGAGCCGCATCCCCGCACGCGCCCTTTGCCAGGCGCGGCTGCGGCTTGGCACGGCAAAATGCAGCTTTCGCAGCACAGGCATACGCATAGCGCGCAGCAGCTCGCGTGCTGCCACAAAGCTGCCTGTTGAATGCCTTCGCGGCGATCCTGTGTGCATGCGCGACCTTTGCGCGCACGCGGTGCGATGCGAAGCCGCGGCAAAAGGCAGCATACCGAGGGCCCGGGCACGTTGGCCTACGGGGCAGGGCGATGATAGGTTCCCTGACAAAGCGTAACGGCATGCTCGCTGGCCCGGCGGCATACGCGCTCTTAACCTCCATGCCGGGGCTACTGCGGGAGACGGATCGATAGTGCGCCTGTCGTTACCTCGCTACGCAATCATCTGCGGAGACATCTTCATGAAGAACAATCATCGCTCGGGTCCGCTCGACGCGTCTGCGCTGCATCTGCTGCATCGGGCGGGGCAGTGCGCCGAAGTGCTGTTCAGCAATGAGGCCGGAAAATCCGACCTGACGCCGCGGCAGTACGCCATTCTGAGCAGCGTGTCGCAGCAGCCCGACATCAGCCAGACCGGCCTCGTCGAGCAGACGGGGGTCGACCGCTCGACGCTGGCCGACATCGTGCGCCGGCTGGTCAAGAAGGGGCTCCTGCAAAGGAAGCGCACGCGGCGCGATGCCCGCATGTACGCGGTGCGCTTGACGCACAAAGGCCAGTCCGCTCTCAGTCAACTCAAGCCGGCGGCGGCCCGGGTCGACCAGCGTCTGCTGGCGGCGCTCAAGGCCGACCAGCGGAGCGGCTTCATCGACGCCCTCGGTGAAATCGTCCGCGCCATGAACCGCGCAGCAGCCGCCCAGCGCTGAGCACCGGCTGCGGATCAGCTGGGCAGTGCGCGCTCGATGATCGCGCGCGTGTCCGCGCCCTCGAGCCCCTGCCCGTACGTCTGGCGGGCAGGGCCCTGTAGGCGCGTGCCGATGAAGGCGTCGGCGACGGCCGCGGGTGCGTGTGCCGAGAGAATACTGCCGGCCGCCAGCAGCGCCAGGCCTTCGGTGAGCTCCCGCGCCCGCCGGTCGAGCAGCCGCGGCTCGTGCAGCATGCCCTGCACCCGCTCGAGCAGCACGCCAAGCCGCCGGTCGCCGTCGGCCGCGGCGGCAAGATCGTCGATGACAATCTCGACCGTTTCCGGCTCCCGCTGCAGGACGCGGAGCAGATCGAGCGCCATGACGTTGCCAGACCCCTCCCAGATGGCATTGACCGGGAGCTCGCGGTAGAGGCGAGCGGTGAAGCCCTCCTCGACGTAGCCGTTGCCCCCGAGGCATTCCATCGCCTCATAGACGAGGCTCGGCCCAATCTTGCACACCCAATACTTGGTCACCGGCGTCATCAGCCGGCGCCAGGCGGCCGCGTGCGCATCGGCATCGCGATCGAAGCTGCGCGCCAGGCGAAACGCGAGGGCGGTCGCTGCTTCCACCGAGAGCGCGAGATCGGCGAGCACCTGTTGCATCAGCGGCTGGTCGACGAGCCGCTTCTGAAACACGCTGCGATGCCGGCAGTGGTGGATGGCGTTGGCCAGCGCGAGTCGCATCAGACCGGCCGAGGCGACCGCGCAGTCGAGCCGCGTCAGCGTGACCATCTCGAGAATGGCGGCAATTCCCCGGCCCTCCTCGCCGATCAGCCAGGCATGTGCCCGCTCGAATTCGACTTCGCTTGAGGCATTGGAGCGATTCCCGAGCTTGTCCTTGAGACGCTGCAGAAAGAGGCGATTGACGCCGCCGTCCGGCAGGAAGCGCGGCATCAGGAAGCAGGAAAGTCCGCCCGCGGCCTGGGCGAGCACCAGGAAGGCATCGCTCATGGGCGCGGACATGAACCACTTGTGGCCGGTGAGCAGATATTCGCGGCCCGGGCCGGCCTTGCCCACCGGCACGGCGGTGCTGGTGTTGGCGCGCACATCGGTGCCGCCCTGCTTCTCGGTCATGCCCATGCCGATCGTCACCCCGACCTTGGCGGCGGCCGGGCTGAAGCTCTGGTCGTAGGCGCGCTTGAGGATCTTTGGGACCCACCAGCCCGCAAGCCCCGGGTCGAGCAGCAGGGTTGGCACCGCGGCATTGGTCATGGTCAGGGGGCACTGGTGGCCAGCCTCCATCTGCGCGGCCATGTAGCAGCCGGCGGAACGGGCGACCGTGGCCCCCAGAATCGGCGCCGCGGCGGCATCTCCTGCTGCCAGGTGGTCCCAGGCGGAGCAGTGCAGCCCCTCGGCGGTGCTGATCTGCATCAGCCGATGGTAGGCGGGATGAAACTCGACGACGTCGAGCCGGCGACCCTTGGGATCGAAGGCTCTGAGGCGCGGGGGATTTTCATTGGCCAGCCGCCCGAGGGTCAAAGCCTCCGCGCTGCCGCACACCGCGCCGAATGCCGCCAGCCGCTCGAGTGATGCCTCGAGGGATGCTTGCTCGCCCTCGCGCTGCACGGCCTCGCTGAGGGCGCAATCGCTTGTGAAGAAATTGATTTCCTCGAACGGTGGACTCTGGTTGAACACCTCGTGCGTCGCACATGCATCGTTCATGGTCGTGCCTCGTCCGACCCAAGCGCCGCGCCTTTGGCAGAAAAAGGCGGAACGCATCGCGTCGCGACCTTTGTAGCCCTCCGCGTGCCGGCTCGCCATGCCCCGCGACTAATCCCCAGCCGGCTTTCCCGGGCGTACGCTGGCTCGCTTGCGAGGCTCGCCGATTGGGCGTATAGGGCCCCCTTTAATGGCCAGCCCGACAGCTCATGCCGCCTTCCTCCGCCGTCACCTTCTGACGTGCGAGGGGTTGTCCGCAGGCGAGATCTCGGCGCTGCTCGACCTTGCCGACAAGGCGGTCGAGGGCAATCGCCAGGTGATCAAGAAGCGCGACGACCTGCGCGGCCGAACGCTGATCAATTTGTTCTTCGAGGCCTCGACGCGCACGCAAAGCTCTTTCGAGCTCGCCGGCAAGCGGCTTGCCGCCGACGTCATGAACATGAACGTCGCGACCTCCTCGGTGTCCAAGGGCGAGACACTGATCGATACGGCAATGACGCTCAATGCCATGCGGCCCGACATCCTCGTCGTCCGCCACCACGCGGCCGGCGCCGTCGAGCTGTTGGCGCAGAAGGTCGATTGCTCGGTGATCAACGCTGGCGACGGCGCGCACCAGCATCCCACGCAGGCGCTGCTCGATGCGCTGACCATCCGTCGCGCCAAGGGCCGAATCGCCGGCCTAACGGTGGCGATCTGCGGCGATATTCTGCACTCCCGTGTCGCCCGCTCCAACATCAACGTCCTCAACACCATGGGGGCGCGGGTGCGCATCGTCGCCCCCTCGACTCTGCTGCCGCCGGCAGCGCAGCGGCTCGGCGCGGAGCCCTACACCGACATGAACAAGGGGCTCGAAGGGGCCGACATCGTCATGATGCTGCGCCTGCAGAGGGAGCGCATGCAGGGCTCGTACGTGCCCTCGACCCGAGAGTACTTCCACTTTTTCGGGCTGGACCACGAGAAGCTCGCGCGCGCCAAGCCCGACGCGCTGATCATGCACCCGGGGCCGATGAACCGCGGCGTCGAGATCGCCTCGACGATTGCCGATCATTCGCGCAGCGTCATTCGCGAGCAGGTCGAGATGGGCGTCGCCGTGCGCATGGCCGTGCTCGAGGCGATGGCGCGCCAGCTGCCCAACCACTGAAGGCCCGGCATGCGCAAGAACGGCACTCCGTCCAACCAAGAGGCGACGGCATTCCTCAACGCTCGCCTGATCGATCCCGCCTCGGGTCGGGACGAGCCCGGCGGGCTGTTGGTCAGAGACGGCCTGATCGCCGACTTCGGCGCGCATCTGCGGCGCAATGCCCCCGAGCGTACACGGGTCGTCGACTGCCGGGGCAACGTGCTCTGCCCGGGCCTGATCGACATGCAAGTGTTCACCGGCGAGCCCGGTCAAGAGCACCGCGAGACGCTGAAGACCGCGAGCCATGCCGCGGCGGCGGGCGGCGTCACGACCATCGTCGTCATGCCGGACACCGAGCCGGTGATCGATCAGGTGGCGCTCGTCGACTTCATCCAGCGCCGCGCCCGCGACAACGCCGTCGTCAACGTGCACGTGATGGCCGCCATGACCCGCGGCCTAAAGGGCAACGACATGACGGAGATCGGTCTGTTGCAGCGGGCGGGCGCCATCGCCTTCACCAACGGCAAGAGCTCGGTCGCCAATGCGCGCGTCATGCGCAATGCACTGCTCTATGCCAAGGACTTCGCCGCGCTGATCGCCCACCACACCGAAGACCCCTACCTGAGCGAAGGTTGCGTGATGAACGCCGGGGAGGTCGCAACCCGCCTTGGCCTACCCGGCGTGCACGCCGTGGCCGAGACCATCGTACTCGAGCGCGATGTGCGCCTCGTCGAGGTCACCGGCGGGCGCTACCACGCCGCGACGCTGTCCTGCGCCGACAGCCTCGCCGTGATCCGCGCCGCGAAGGCGCGCGGGCTATCCGTAACCTGCGGGGTATCCATCAACCATCTGACCCTCAACGAGAGCGACATCGGGCACTACCGCACGTTCCTGCGCTTGCGGCCACCGCTGCGCTCGGAAGAGGACCGCACCGCGCTCGTGCGCGCCCTCGCCGAGGGCGAGATCGACGTGATCGTCTCGAGCCATGATCCGCAGGACGCCGACGTCAAGCGCCACCCGTTCGCAGAGGCAGCCGACGGCGCCGTCGGCCTCGAGACCCTGCTCGCCGCCGCCCTTGGCCTCTACCACAAGCACGAAATCGCGCTGATGCCGCTGCTGCGGGCGATGACCATCGCCCCGGCACGCCTGCTTGGGCTCCCCTCGGGTCGCCTGGAGAAGGGCGCGCCGGCCGATCTCATCCTCGTCGACCTTGCCCAGCCCTGGGTTGTCGACAAAACGCTGCTAAGAGCCCGGTCCAAGAATTCGCCGTTCGATGAAAGCCGCCTGCAGGGCCGCGTGCTATTGACCATGGTCGGGGGCGCGATCGTCAGCCAATGTGTTCCCGGCACGCCCTGAACGGGGAAGCAGGAGCGCAACGATGGGCCTGTTCAATTCCGCCTATGCTCCCCTGGCGCTGACCATCGGCTATCTGTTGGGATCGATCCCCTTCGGCCTGCTGCTGACGCGCGCCGCCGGCCACGGCGACGTACGCCACATCGGCTCGGGCAGCATCGGGGCGACCAACGTGCTGCGCACCGGATCCAAGGGGCTCGCGGCCGCGACGCTGCTGCTCGACGCGCTGAAGGGCACCGTCGCCGTCCTGCTTGCGCACGCGAGCGCCAATGGGCAACTGGCGCTTGACGCCTATCAGCTCGGTTACGTCGCGGCGCTCGGCGCCCTGCTCGGGCACATCTACCCGGTGTGGTTGTATTTCGAAGGCGGCAAGGGGGTTGCGACCTTCATCGGCGCGCTGGTCGTCCTGCACTGGCCCGCGGCCGCACTGTTCGGCGTCGTCTGGGCGGCGGTCGCGGTTGCCTTGCGCTATTCCTCGCTCGCCGCGCTCGTCGCCGCGGTCGCGGTCACCCTCTATTACCTGCTGCTTGGCCAGGCTGGCCTGGTGTTCGTCATGGTCATGGTGATCCTGATTTTCGGCAAGCACCATGCCAACATTCGCCGCCTGCTCGCCGGGGAGGAGCACCGCATCGGCGGGTGAAACCGCGCCAGGCGCTTGGGCGGCGCGTTGAGGCGATGACGCCCGAGGCGGTGACCCCCAGGCAGTGAACGGTCAAGCTTGCGAAGCGGAAGCGGGGCCTAGCCTTGGCCACACGGCCCTACAATTTCGCACAAGCCGCGCGTAAATTCCGCGGAGAGCCACGCAGATTCTGCGGTTTTTGCCCGCGCGCCGCGCGGCCCCCGCCACGGGCTTCCGGCGGGGGTGGGTTTGACATGCCCCCTCGCTTCCACCATGTTCCTGCCGCCGCACGCCGGGCCGGCCGCCGCAATCGCCGGCGCCCGCCGTGCGTCGGACCCAGGGCTGTCCTCGAGGCAGATTACCGCGCATGAACGTCGTGATCGTTGAATCCGTCGCCAAGGCCAAGGCGATCAACAAGTACCTCGGCGCCAACTACCAGGTGCTCGCCTCCTACGGCCACGTGCGCGATCTGCCGTCCAAGGACGGCTCCGTCGAGCCCGACAACGACTTCCACATGCATTGGGACGTCGACGGCCGCTCCGCCAAGGTGATGAAGGACATCGCCAACGCGGTGCGCAAGGCGAGCAAGCTCATTCTCGCAACCGACCCCGATCGGGAAGGCGAGGCGATTTCCTGGCACATCCTGCGCATTCTCGAGGACAGGAAGGCGCTGAAGAAGGGCCTGAGCGTCGAGCGCGTCACCTTCAACGCCGTTACGCGGCAGTCGGTGCTCGAGGCCTTCAAGGCCCCGCGCACCATCGACGCGCCCCTGGTCGAGGCTTACCTCGCCCGCCGGGCACTCGACTACCTCGTCGGCTTTACGCTCTCTCCGGTGCTGTGGCGCAAGCTGCCCGGGGCCCGCTCGGCGGGGCGGGTGCAATCGGTGGCGCTGCGCCTGGTGTGCGACCGCGAGGCCGAGATCGAGGCCTTCAAGTCGGAAGAGTACTGGTCGATCGTCGCCGACCTGGCCACGGCCAAGGGCGAACACTTCCCCGCCCGGCTGACGAGCATCGCCGGTCGCAAGCTCGACAAGCTCGCGATCAAGGATGGGGAGAGCGCCAAGGCAATCGCGGGTGCGCTCACCGGTCGCGCCTTCGGCGTGACGGCGGTCGAAAAGAAGGCGGTGCGGCGCCATCCCTACGCGCCCTTCACCACCTCGACCCTGCAGCAGGAGGCTTCACGCAAGCTTGGCTTTTCTGCCAAGCAGACCATGCAGCTCGCGCAACGCCTCTATGAGGGGGTGGAGATCGGCGGCGAGGTGGCGGGCCTGATCACGTACATGCGAACCGACGGGGTGACGATCACCCCCGAGGCGGTCGCGGCGATCCGCAAGCTCATCGAGCAGGACTATTCGCGACCCTACGTTGCCCCGTTCGTGCGCGAGTACAAGGCCAAGGCCAAGAATGCACAGGAGGCGCACGAGGCCATTCGCCCCACGGACGTCCGCCGCAGACCAGCGGACGTCGCGCGCTTTGTCGATGCCAGTCAGGCGCGCCTTTATGAGCTGATCTGGAAGCGTGCAGTGGCGAGTCAGATGGCGTCGGCCGAGGTTGAGCAGACCATCGTGGACATCGGCGTGACCGGTAGCGACGGCAAGGCCTACGGCTTGCGGGCCAGCGGCTCGGTCGTGCAGTTTGAGGGCTTCCTCAAGCTCTACGAGGAAGGACGCGATGACCGCACGCGCGCGGGCAGCCCAGCGGCAGAGGAGGAGGCCGAGGGGGAGGACGGGCGCCGCCTGCCAGCAATGGCCCAGGGCGACGCCCTGACCGAGCACGGCATCGCCGCCAAGCAGCACTTCACCGAACCACCGCCGCGCTTCACCGAGGCGACGCTGGTCAAGCGCATGGAGGAGCTCGGCATCGGTCGGCCCTCGACCTACGCCTCAACGCTCGCCGTGCTGCAGGAGCGCGATTACGTGCGCATCGAGCGCAAGCGTCTGATCCCCGAGGACAAGGGCCGCCTGGTTACCGCCTTTCTGGAGGGGTTCTTCAAGCGCTACGTCGAGTTCGACTTCACGGCCGATCTTGAGGAGAAGCTCGACCTGATCTCCGACGGCAAGCTCGAATGGAAGGACGTGCTGCGCGATTTCTGGCGCGAGTTCACCAAGGCGGTCGCCGAGATCAAGGATTTGCGGGTCGGGGACGTGCTTGAGGCGCTGAACGAGCTACTCGGTCCGCACATCTTCCCACCACGCGCCGAGGGCGGCGATCCGCGTCTTTGCCCAAACTGCGGAGAGGGCCGGCTCAGCCTCAAGGTCAGCAGCAAATACGGCGCTTTCATCGGTTGCTCGCGCTATCCCGACTGCCGCTATACGCGCCAACTCTCGGTGACGGAGGCTGGGCCGGCCGAAGCTTCGACGCCGGAAGGCAAGCTGCTCGGCGAGGACCCGGAAACCGGCATGCCCGTTAGCCTGCGCACGGGCCGCTTTGGTCCCTATGTGCAGCTCGGCGAAGCCGCGGGAGACAACCGGCCGAAGCGCGCCTCCTTGCCGAAGGGCCTTTCGCCGGCGACGGTCGATCTCGACTACGCCTTGAAGCTGCTCTCCCTTCCGCGCCTGGTTGGCAGCCACCCCGAGACGGGCAAACCGATCAGCGCGGGCCTCGGACGCTACGGCCCGTTCATTGTCCACGACGGCAGCTACGCAAGCCTGCCGAGCGTTGAGGAAGTATTCTCCGTCGGTATCAACCGCGCCGTGGCGCTGCTCGCCGAAAAGAAGGCGGGCAAGGGTTTTGTGCGCGCCGCTCCAACGGTCCTCAAGGAGCTCGGCGAGCATCCCGAGGAGGGCGGCAAGGTCGAGGTGCTGTCGGGCCGCTATGGCCCCTACGTCAGGCACAACGCCACCAACGCCACCTTGCCGCGCGGTGCGGATCCGGCCGCTGTGACGCTCGAGGAGGCGGTGCGGCTCGTTGCCGAGCGTCGCGCCAAGGGACCGCAAAAGGGACCGGGCGCTGGGCGAGGATCGGCAAGGCGCGCGCGCGGAAACAGGGGCAAGCCGGCCACGCAGGCTCCGGGCGAGCACTCCGGCAGCGGTGCCGCGCCAGCGAGGGAGCAGTCGCCGCGGTCGGCGGCGCAGGAGCGCTCGGGCGGCGCGGCGCGCAAGGCCGCACCCGACACCGCAGCGGCACGGCGCGCCGGTGGCCGCAAGCCGCGGCAGGCGGGCGCGCCCGCCGCCGGCAAGAAAGGCGATGGCCCGCGTCCCCGGAAGAAGGGATCCAAGTCCGCTGGCAGCAATTGGGCCGCAGAGTAGCCACCCCGGGGGGACACCGCGACGGTGTCGCGCGACCGCAAACACCCTAAGCGCTCCGGCGGATTGCCGAGCAAAGAGGAGATCCTCGAGTATCTGCGCACCGCCCCGGAACCGGGGGCGCGGCAGATTGCGCGTGCCTTCGCCCTCAAGGGCGGCGAGCGGCTCGCCTTGAAGGCGCTGCTCGCGCAGATGGCCGAGGAGGGACTGCTGCGCGGCAACCGCCGGGGTTTCAAGGAGGCCGGGCGCCTGCCTCCCGTCGCCGTCATCGACATCGTCGGGCGCGATGCCGACGGCGAGCCGATCGGGGAGCCTGCGGTGTGGGACCGAGAGGATGGAGATCGCCCGCGCGTACTCGTGCTGGCGCCGCGCGGCACGGGCCGCGATGGGGGTCCGGCCCTCGGTCAGGGCGACCGCATTCTTGCGCGCCTCACGCGGCTCGAGGAGCGCGACGTCGCCGGCTGCCACTACGAGGCAGAACCGATCAAGCGCCTGCCCCGCCACGAGCGGCGCATGCTCGGCATCTTTCGCCGCAAGCAGGAAGGCGGTGGGCTGATCGATCCGATCGACCGCAAGGAGCTGCGGCAATGGCCGATCGCCGCCGGTGACGAGGGCGACGCCAGGTCAGGCGACCTCGTGCGCTTCGATTTCGCCCCGCCGACACGCTCGCGCATGCCGAGCGCCCGCGTGGTCGAGAGGCTCGGCAACCCCGGCGATCAGCGCCAGATCAGCCTGATTGCCGTGCACGCACACGGCATTCCCGACGACTTTCCCACACAGGTATTGCGCGAGGCTGCCAGCCTCGAGCCCGCCACGCAGCAGGGGCGTGCCGATCTGACGGACCTCGCTCTGATCACCATCGATCCGGCCGACGCCCGCGACCACGACGATGCGGTGCATGCGGTCGCCGACCTCGACCCCGGCAACCGCGACGGCTTCATCGTCCACGTGGCGATTGCCGACGTCGCCCACTACGTGCGGCCGGGTACGCGACTGGACCGCGAGGCGCTGCTGCGCGGCAACTCCGTCTATTTCCCCGATCGCGTCGTGCCGATGCTGCCCGAACGCATCAGCAACGATCTCTGCTCGCTGCGCGAGAGGGAGGCGCGCGCCTGCCTTGCCGTTCGCATGGTGATCGACCGGCACGGCAACAAGCGCAGCCACACATTCCTGCGCGGAATGATGCGCTCCGCCGCCAGACTCACCTACGAGGAGGCGCAAGCGGCGATCGACGGGCGCACGAGCGCCAAAACCGCGCCGCTGCGCGACGGCGTGCTCGGGCCGTTGTGGGCCGCCTATGCCGCGCTCGCCGCCGCCCGTGACCGCCGCCAGCCGCTCGATCTCGACCTGCCGGAGCGCAGGATCGCGCTCGACGCGCGTGGCCGCGTCGAGCGCGTCAGCTCGCCAGAACGCCTCGAGGCGCATCGCCTGATCGAGGCGTTCATGATCGCCGCCAACGTCGCCGCCGCCGAAACGCTCGAGGCAAGGCGCGCAGCGCTGCTCTACCGCGTGCACGAGGCGCCCGCCAAGGAGAAGCTCGATGCGCTGCGCGAGTTCCTGGACAGCGTCGATCTCAAGTTGCCGAAATCCGCAGCGCTGCACGCCGGCGATTTCAACCGGGTTCTGGCGCAGGCAAGATCGCTTCCCGTCACCGAGCTGGTCAACGAGATCGTGCTGCGCTCCCAGTCGCAGGCCGTCTACGCGGCCACCAACATCGGACACTTCGGGTTGAATCTCACGCGCTATACGCATTTCACCTCGCCGATCCGGCGCTATGCCGATCTGCTGGTGCATCGCGCGTTGATCAAGGCGCTCGGGCAAGGTGCCGGCGGCATCGGCAACGACGAAGCGGCGCGCCTTCCCGAGATTGGCCAGCAAATCTCGCAGGCGGGACGGCGAGCGATGGCCGCTGAGCGCGAGACCGCCGACCGCCTGGTGGCCGCCTTCCTCGCCGAGCGGGTAGGCGCCGAGTTCGACGCGCGCGTCTCCGGCGTGACGAAGAGCGGCCTGTTCGTGCGCCTGCACACCACGGGGGCCGACGGATTCGTACCGGCGGCCGGCATCGCCCGCGACGATTTTCGCCTCTCCGAGCGTGACCACGCCCTGATCGGCGCTCGCAGCGGAGAGGCGTATCGGCTGGGCGATGCCGTGCGCGTCAGGTTGGTCGAGGCAATCCCCTCGGCGGGCGCGCTGCGCTTCGAGATGCTCTCATCCGGCAAGAGGGGCGTGGCGACCGATGCTTCCGCCAAGCGCGCGCGGTGGCGCGCGCGCGGCACGCGGCGGGGCCGACGCTGAGCGCTCGTCGTGCGGCTTGACGCGTGCGATGCGCCGCAGGATCGTGCGCACGGCTAAGCCGGGCCAGGAGGCACGATCGATGAGCAAAGTAGAGGGCGACGTGCCACCTCCACCGCGGACGGAGCCGTCGCCCAAGGCGCGGGCGCTGCGACCGCGCGATGCGGCGACGCTGATCATCGTCGATCAGGCTTCGGGTGAACCGCGCGTATTGCTTGGGCGGCGCCGGCTCGACATGGTGTTCATGCCGGGCCGCTACGTATTTCCCGGCGGCCGCGTCGACAAGGATGACCGGCATGTGGCGAGCGAGGATGATCTCGGGCCGGGCGAGCTCAGCAAGCTGATGGTCGCCATGAAGGGCCACGCCAGCATCGCCCGAGCGCGCGGCTTGGCGCTCGCCGCCATCAGAGAGACCTTTGAGGAGGCCGGGCTGCTGATCGGCAAGCCGCGCGGCGCGGCAACGCCCCCGAAAACGCCGGGTTGGCGGCGTTTCTTCGATCACGGTTATCAGCCGGCGCTCGGCGCCCTGCGGTTCTTTGCGCGCGCCATAACGCCGCCAGGGCGGCCTCGCCGCTACGACACGCGTTTCTTTTGTGTCAACGCCACCGCGATCGCCCACCGGATCGGGGTCGGGGATGGCGAGTTGTCCGATCTCGAATGGCACTCGATCGCCCACGCGCGGGCGCTCGAGCTGCCGAACATCACACGCGTCGTGCTGGAGGACCTGGGTGAGCGCATCGGTGCCGGGGCGCTCGATGCCAGCAACGTTCCCGTTCCCTTCTACCACCGTCTCAACGGCAGATACCGGCGCGACCTGATCGGCATCGACGTGCGGCTTGACTGACAGCGTTAGGTCTTTAGAGTGCCCCGCTCATCTTGCTCGTCTTGGGTTGCCGTGAGGATGCTGACGACATGGCAAAGCCGATAACACAGAAGATCAAGCTTTTGAGCAGCGCCGGAACCGGCTTTTTCTACGTGACGAAAAAGAATCCGCGCACCGCGACGGAGAAGCTGTCGTTCAAGAAATACGATCCGATCGCGCGCAAGCACGTCGCTTTCAAAGAAACCAAGATCAAGTAGGATCGGCCGCGGGCCGTGATTCGGCGCGTCTGCCGCGGAAGCGCGGCGGTCGGTTCGGCCTGTGCGGCTGGCGCTTGCGAGGTCCGATGCCTGGGACGGCCGCCCGAGCTAGAGGGCTGACGCCCAAACCAGAGGGCACGCGCAAGTGGTTGCTAAGTGGCTGCGTCCGTGACTGCATCGGCAGCGGGGTAGAAGTCCGAGCAGTCACGGACGCAAGCCTGCCAGATCGGGACCAAAGAGGGCGTTGGCCTGACCTGGCGTTCGATCGTCCGGATGCGGCATTACAAGAGGAGGCCACTCCTACTTTAGCCGCTTGAGGGCGATCTCCCCCCACGTCTTTGACCAGGAGATGCGGCGGACCTGGAAAGCCGCGGGGATCTCGCAAAATTTCACTGGGTGGGGGCAGTGTCGTTTCCGGCGCCTCTGCGCCGACCCGCCCTGCATTCCTCCCGCCTGTTTTCCCCTGCTCAGAGAAGCAGATCGGCATTGGCTTGGCAATACTTTCCGGCATGTACAGGCAAGGACTTGCCGCCTGGGCGCGGCGGCGCGCCGGCGCTCCCCGCACACCGCCGGCACACCACTGGGTCCGGCCCGATCCGGATAAAGATCTAGTGTTTTGAGTGGGTTAGGATTGAGGTGACCGCCGCTGAGACCACCCCGGGGCGCGCGTCCGCCGCCGTCCGTGCATCGCCGGAGGTTGCGTCCCCCGACCCTGTGGCGCGCGCAACAGCCGGCGGCGCCTCCCGCTTCGCGCTGCGGATTTGCTCCGATGACAGATGAAACGCGCTGGCGCGACTGGCGGCCTTACCCCGCGCGACGACAGACGCGCCGGGGCGCGCAACCTCAGGCCTCGCCGAGGTAACAGCGCACGGTCTCGAGGAAGGTGGCAATCGATATCGGCTTGGAGATGTAGGCCTCGCAACCGCCTTGCTTGATCCGCTCCTCGTCCCCCTTCATGGCAAAGGCGGTGACGGCGATCACGGGAATGGTGCGCAGCTCCTCGTCATCCTTTAGCCATTTGGTTACCTCAAGTCCGGACACCTCGGGCAGCTGTATATCCATCAGAATGAGGTTCGGCCGGTGCGTGCGGGCCAACCGCAACGCATCGAGCCCGCTGCGCGTCTGCAGCGTCCGGTAGCCGTGTGCATCCAAAAGATCGTGGAAGAGCTTCATGTTTAGCTCGTTGTCCTCCACAATCATCACCGTCTTTGCCGTCGCCAGCTCATCACTGCGGCTAGTCGATGTGCTGATGCT
>JBPYEF010000133.1:0-22022 GCA_051985875.1 Hyphomicrobiaceae bacterium | reverse complement strand
CGGCGGCACGTTCACCGACATCGTGCTCCTTGGCGCGGATGGGGCGGTGCACACGCGCAAGATCTCCTCGAGCGTCGACAATTATGCCCGAGCGATCGTCGCCGGCGTGGGCGCCATGTTGCGCGAGCTCGGCATTGCACCCGCGGCGATCGCCGAGATCCGCCACGGTACCACCGTCGCCTCCAATGCCATCCTCGAGCGCAAGGGCGCGCGCGTCGGGCTGATCACCACCAAGGGCTTCAGGGACGTCCTCGAGATCCGTACCTTGCGCATGCCGCGGCTGTACGACATGTCCTGGAGCAAGCCGGAACCGCTGGTCGAGCGCTACCTGCGCCAGACGGTGGATGAGCGCGTCGACCACAAGGGCGGCATCGAGCGCGCTCTTGCTGCTGCCGACGCCGAACGCGCGGTCGATGCGCTGCTCGCCGAGAGGGTTACGGGCATCGCGGTGTGCCTGATCAATTCGTTTGCCAATCCCGCGCACGAGCTGATGCTGCGCGACATCATCCGGCGCCGCGCCCCGCAGCTGCCGCTGTCCGTCTCCTGCGAAGTGCTCCCGGAGATCAAGGAGTACGAACGCACCTCGACCACGGTCATCAATGCCTACGTCATGCCGATCGTCGCCAGCTACCTGGCGTCCATGCGCGAGGGCCTCGATGCTGCGGGGATTGTCGCGCCGCTGTGGCTGATGCAGTCGAACGGCGGGTTGACGACCGACCGCGCCGCCGCCGAGCGTCCCATGCACATCATCGAATCCGGTCCCGCGGGCGGCGTCGTCGCCGCACAGGCACTGGCGCGCGCGGCGGGCCTCGACAAGATCATCAGCTTCGACATGGGCGGCACCACGGCGAAGGCCTCGATCGTCGAGGGCGGGGAGGTGACGCGCGCGCAGGAGTACGCCGTCGGCGCGGGCATCCTGGTCGGCTCGCGGCTGCTGACGGGGGCCGGCTACACGCTCAAGGTGCCGGCGATCGATCTGGCGGAAGTCGGCGCAGGCGGCGGGTCGCACGTGACGATCGACGCCGCGGGCGCGCTCAAGGTGGGGCCCGAAAGCGCCGGAGCGTCACCCGGCCCGGTTTGCTACGACGCGGGCGGCACGGTGCCGACCATCACCGATGCCAGCGTCGTTCTCGGCCTGCTCAATCCCAAGCATCTGGTCGGTGGTGGACTGCGGCTCGATGCGGAAAAGGCCCGCAGCGTGTTCGAGGCAACGATCGCTTCTCCCCTTGGCCTCGACGTTGCGGCAGCGGCGCTGGGGGCGCACCGCATCGCCGCCTCGAACATGATGCGCGCGATCCGGGCGGTGTCGAGCGAGCGTGGGCGCGACCCTCGGGAGTTCGCGCTGGTCGCCTTCGGCGGCAACGGGCCGCTGTTTGCCTGCGGCATGGCCCAGGAGCTCGGCATGCGCCGGGTGATCGTGCCGCCGCATCCGGGGCTGTTTTCTGCGTTCGGGCTGTTGCAGGCGGAGGTGGCCTATCATCATGCGCGCTCCTTGCGCCGCCTGCTGCGCCGCGCCGACCTCGGCGAGATCGACGCCGCATGGCAGGGGCTGCAACGCCAGGCGGCCGCGCACTTCACGCAATCGGGCGCGGAAAGCACTGCGCGGCGCTTGGAGCGCTCGGCGGCGATGCACTACAGGGGGCAGAGCTTCGAGCTCGTGCTGCCGGTGCCGGACGGTCCCTTCGATGCGGCAATGGTCGCCCATCTCGAAGAGGCGTTCGGCCGCGAACACGAGAAGACCTACGGTCACCGTGCCGGACCCGAGGAGCCCGTCGAACTGGTGTCCATCCAGGTCGTTGCGCGCGGCGCCGCCGCGGGCGCCGCAGTGCCGGGCCGGCTGCCGCCGCGCAAGGGCATGGATCGGCCCGAGCCCGAGCGGCGCGCGTATTTCGGGGAGCCGCACGGCTGGATTGCGACGCCGGTGATCGCCCGCGGCGCGCTGACGACGCGCCGCATGGGTCCGCTGATCGTCGAAGAATACGATGCGACCACGGTGGTACCACCCGGCACGGCCGCGCGTGTCGATGCGAGCGGCAACATCCTCATTGACCTCGATTGAACGCGGCTGCCGGGCCGGCGATGCAAGGGTATCGCCGAGCCCGGCGCGTGCGGCACCGACGATCGCCCTACGCGCGCCGCCGCCCGTTGCGAGCATCACCCGTGTCGATCGTCTTCGACGGGCAACGCGGCGATCCCCTTCGCCGCGAGCCGGGGGGATTTTTTTTTTGCGGCATCATCGCGATCACGGCGCATGCGCGGTTCGCCGTCGCCGACCGCGGAGCACGCAGGCCCTCGGACCTCGTGCGTGCGCGGCGCCGGCGCGCAACGCGCCCTTCCGGCGACGGATTGCCGGCGCGGCGACGTTGCAAGGCTTGGATCGCGCGCAGGATGGCAACAGGCGGAGATCAGCATGCACCACACGACAGTCGGCGCCGCACTGCTCCTGATGGCGCTTCCCCTCTCGGCCCTCGCGCAGCCGGCGGCGCCGGCACCCGCTGCCGCCGCGCCGCCACCCGCTGCCCCCTCCCCGGCACTCAAGGAGGCGCGCATGAAGATGCGGGCCGCTTGCGCCGGCGACATACAGAAGTTCTGCGCCAATGTCGCACGCGGCAACGGCGCGCGACAGGGATGCATGCGCGCGCATCGGGCCGAGCTTTCCCCGGCGTGTCAGGCGGCGCGCTCCGAGGTGCGTGCGATCAGGCGACAGGAAAAGGGCTAGCTGCTCAAGCGTAGGGCCAATCGTAACGCGGGCGCCCCCGGCGGCTGGATGGAGCGCTCAAGCGAGGTGATGCTCACGCACCTCAGGTCACGAGCTTCTTGGCGGTTGCCGAAAGCTTATGGCGCAAGGCGTGGAAACCCTTGCTTCCCTCGCTCGTCATCCAGTTCATTTGCAGCGACCGGCGCGGGCCCTCGAAGGGTGCATGCCCGTGCCAGGAATTTTCCGAGCGCTTGAAGATCAGCAGGGTGCCGTTGTCGGGCGGCACCTCCGCCGCATAATTGTCGAGATGCGTTGCATCGCGCAGCAGGCGCAGCCTCCCGCCGGCACTTTCCCAGCGCTCGTTGAGATAGAGCAGAACGGTGATGATCTTGTCCTTGCTGTCGGTGTGAATCTTGCCGTCTTTGGGGCGCACGTAACCGCGCAGCGAATACATCTTCGGCTTGCCGGAAAGGTCGACGTCGAACTTGTCGGCGACAACCTCCTGAAAAGTCGGCCCGTCGAGCGCGGCGATCACGTCCTTGATAGCCATCCCGGCGGCGAGGGAGGCGACGGGAAATGACCCGCCCTGGGAAATCGGTGGATAGGTGGCGTTGACGGCCTTGACGGTGTTGGCATCGAGAAAGCCCGGCACGATGGTGTAGGTGAAGGGCTCGGTGAACAGCGTGGCGGCGCGAAGCTTTGCAAAGTCGAGATGGACCATCAGGGTGTTCCCAATCGCTTGGCGTGCCGGCTTGCTGCAGCCGTGGTTGTAATGGGCGCGCACCGCTGGCCGACGCCCGCGCCGATTCCCGCACAGGCTAGCGCGCTCGCAAGCGGCACGCCAGGAGCGCCGTGCACCGCGACGAGGGGGTACAGTGTCGCAGCGCAAAGGCGTAACCCCGTCCCTGTGCACGCGGCGGCGACGCCGCGGAGATCGAACGCATCAAGCCAAGACGCCGTGTGCCGCCCAGTAATACGCAAGCTGCAACACCTCGCTGTGCGCGCATACCCTGCCGAGCGCGGCGTCGAGCTCCCGTGGCGTCGGGAAGTTTTTGATCACCTCGTGCTGCGCGCCGCTGCGCAGGGTGCGGATCTGGTAGCTGTTGCCATCCGCATCCCGGCGCGAGAGTGGCGTGCTCGATCCGGCGACGAAGCGATTGTCGATCATCAGCAGGCTCGCGCGCGGCGACAAGCGCGAGCAGAAGTGGGCAACGAACGTTGCGATCTTGTTCAGCGGCACGTGCGACCACCAGAAGTGCGCCATGCCGCAGTCGAAGCGGCGATCGAACGCGGGTAGCGCGTAGGCATCGGCCCGGCAAAACGCGACGTTGGCGCCGAGATCTTTGGCGCGGGCAAGCGCGAGCGGCCGCGCGTTGACGTCGGTGGCGACGATGCACTGCGCAGTCGCCGCGGCGATGGCAGTCCAGTAGCCGGTGCCGCAGGCCACCTCCAAGATCATCCGCCCGCGTCCTCGCTGGGCGAGCCAGTCCTTGAGCCGCGCAAGGTCCGCCTGGCGTTCCGGCTTGGCGTAGACGGCTTCGTACTCGCGGGCTCGCGCCTGGTAGTAGGCTTTCATTGCGCCACCCTTCGGCCCTTCTCGGGTACGGGGCGCGGCCCTTGCGATGGCGCGCGGGGGGGCCGTGCCGCAACCGCCGTCCGGCGGTCAGCCGGCGGTGCTCGCGTATGTCCCGCGACCGAGGGCAACCAATTTTTGCTGTTCGTCGAGCACCTCGACGTCGACCACCGCTAACGTCCGGCTGGCGCGCCTCACGCGTCCCACCGCCGTAAGGCTCGCGCCGACGGCCGGGCGCAGGTAGTCTGTGCGCAGGTTGACGGTGGGCACTCCCCCGCCGACGCGCATGCCAATGGCAAAATCGCCGGCGATGTCGATGAGCGCGGCGATCGGTCCACCGTGAAATTGGCCGCTTCCCCGTCGCCGCTCGAGCTCGGGTCGCATGGCCATGCGCACCGTGATCTCCTGACGCTCGTGGTCGAGCGAGACGACCTTGAGCCCGAGCCAGCCGATGAAGGGCGAGCGATCGAAAATCGCCTGCACCTCGGCGTGCGTCAGCTGCTGTACGGCATCGGTCATGGCGTCAGCACCACCTTGCCGAAGCAGCGTCGCTCCTCGAGCAGGGCGAAGGCGGCGTTGACGTCATCGAGTTTGAATACGCGTTCGATCACCGGTTTGATCCTCCCGTCCCGCACCAATGCGAGCAGCGTCTCGAGTTCCTCGCGCATCCAGCCGTTGGCACCGAGGATCTGCAGCTCGAAGGTCCAAATAAAGCGCAAGTCCTCCTTGGGATCGAAGCCGGCGGTGGCACCGCAGGTCAGCACTTTGCCTTGCCGGCGCAGCACCCTAAGGCTCGGCACCCAGGTTTGTCCCCCCGTGTAGTTGACGACGACGTCGACCCCGCCGGAAAATTTGCGGCGATGCGGCTTGCCGTAGCGCTCGTGGATCTGCCCGACGAAGTCCTGCTGCGCGTAATCGATCAGCACGTCTGCCCCGAGCTCCTTCAGGCGCGAAAGCTTCTCGGCGGAGCTGGCGCAGGCGATCACCTCGCAGCCGGCCTGCTTGGCAAGCTGAACGCAGCACGTGCCAACGCCGCCCGAGGCGCCGAGGATCAGCACTTTGTCGCCGGCAGCAATGCGCCCGATCGTGTACATCATGCGCAGCGCGGTGCCGTAGGCGACAGGCAGACAGGCCGCCGCCTCATAGCTGACATCCGCAGGCAGTCGCACCAGATGATGCGCCGGAACGCGCGCGAGCTCGGCTAGCCCGCCGTGCCACATCTCTCCCATCAGGCCGCCGGGTCCCACTCTGTCGACCGGGTCGACCAGCACGCGATCACCCCGCTGCCAGCCGGTGACGCGCTCGCCGACGGCGATGATGTCGCCGGCAAAATCGAGACCCATGATGCAGGGCATCGGCACCTTGATACCGGGCATGCCGCGGCGGGTGAAAACATCATGGTAATTGAGCGAGGTGGCGCGCACGCGCAGCATGACATCGTCGGGCCCGAGTTGCGGATCGGGGAAGCTGCTCTCAAGCCGGATCGATCCCGGCCCGCCGTGTTCGAAGATGACCGCTGCCCGCATGCTCTCTCTCCCTTCACGACCGCAGTATAGGCCAGTGCACGGCTGCGCAGCGCTCCCTTCACGACGCCGCCGATGCCTCCCGTTCCGCCCGTCCCCGCAATGCGCGGCGATCGACCTTGTTGGTGCCTGCGAGCGGCAGCTCGGACAGAAAGGTCACGCGCCGCGGATGCTGGAAGGCGGGGGCGTTGGCGAGCACGTAGGCCTTCACCTGCTGCTCGGTCAGCTGCGCTCCCGGCCGCAGCACGACGAAGGCCACGGGCTTCTCGCCCTTGACCGCATCGGCGACGCCGACGACAGAGGCCTCGGCGATGTCGGGATGGCGCAACAGCAGGGCTTCGACCTCGGCCGGGAAGATGTTCTCGCCGCCGCAATTGATCATGTCGTCGGCGCGCCCGACGAAACTGTAACAGCCGTCCGGCGCGCGCGCGAATATGTCCCCCGTCGTGTACCATCCATCCGATGACAACACCGCACGCGTTTGTTCGGGCAGGTGCAAATAGCCGCGCATCATCGCGGGGGTGCGCACCTGCAACACCCCTTCCCCGGCTGCCTCCTGCTCCGGGGTCGCAAAGCGCAGCTCCACACCCGCAGCAGCCCAGCCGAGCGCGGTGTCGGACTTCGCTCGCCGTTGCGCGTTGGCGAATGTCACCGGTCCCGATTCGGTCGTGCCGTAGACGAGAGCGATCGCGGCACGGGGAAAGCAAGCCCGGGTTGCATCGATGAGCTTCTGCGTCGCCGGCGCCGAGCCCATGCGCACGTGCTCGACAAACGACAGATCGCGGTCGCTGGCTGCCGGCAGCTCCCTGGCGAGCAGAGCGAACATGGTCGGAACCCCGGTCAACCAGGTGCAGCGGAAGCGGTGGATCGCTGCAAGGTAGCGGCGCGCATCAAAGCGCGGCAGCAGGACGAGGGAGGCTCCGGAGGCGAATGCGAACTTGGCCGTGCCCAAGGCATTCATGTGAAACAGCGGCGCGGCAATCAACAGCCGCTGGTCGGCAAATGCGCCGGCACTGGCGCGATGGGCGACGCTCCACCGCTGACCAGCGTGCGACAGGACCACTCCCTTGGGGCGGCCGGACGAGCCGGAGGTGTAGAGCACCATCGCCGCGTCCTCAGGCTGCGGTCGGGCGCTTGCGAACGGGCCCGGATCGAGCAGGGCAGCAAACCCATCCGGCCCCGCATCGTCGAACGCCACCGCCGCGCAACGCGGGGGCAGCGATGCCCGACTGCCGCGGTCGTGCAGGATGAGGACGACGTTGGCGTCTTGCATGAGGTAGGCGATGCGGTCGGGGGCGAAGCGCTGGTTCACCGGCACGGCGACGAGCCCGGCGCGCATTGCTCCGAGATAGCCGATCAGGTATTCCGCGCGATTGGCAGAGAGGATCGCCACCGCGCTGCCGCGCGCCAGACCGCGTCGCAGCAGCCCCCGGGCACAGGCATTGGCGAGGGCGTCGAGCCGGGCGTAGCTGTAGCTGACCGGCTTCTCCCAATCGGCGCAATCGATGAGCGCGGCGTCGCCACTCAGGCTCGACTCCGCAAACAGATCGCCCAAATTGCCGCTCGCCTTCATGGCCGCGACCGCCCCTGTCGTTGCGATACCGGTGCCCGGTACACAAGCATAGCGGCCAACGCCCGCGCGAGGAAAGGTGGCCCCGACGCCACCGAGACCGCGCGCCGGCGTTGCGGGGTGGGCTGGCAGCGATCCGGGCCGGCGCTTGGGCTACCCGGCGCCTCACAGCAACGGCACGTGGGGAGCCGCTCTGCTGGGAAAGCCCAGCGTCAGGCGCGGGTCGTCGGCGATCTCGACCTCCCGCTTGCAGGGGAAGAACCCCGAGCGCAGGTAGAAGAGCAGCGCCTGCGGATGGTCGAGCGTACAGGTGTGCACGCTGAAGCAGTCGATCGGTCTCTCCCAGGCACGGGCGATCGCATAATTCATCAGGATACGTCCGCCACCCTTGCCGATGAATGCCGGCAAAAGTCCGAAGAAGGCGAGCTCGCAGCGCCGCGCGCCGCGAAAATCCAGTTCCAGGAGCCCGGCGTCCACCCTGGCGTTGCTGAGCCTGTAGACCTCGACCTGCGGGTCATCGAGGATCGCCTGCAGCGCCGATGGCTCGAGCTTGAGGCGCGAGCTCCACAGCCATTCTTCCCCGACGCGCCGGAAGTACTGCCGGTACCACGCGGCGCTCGGCCGGCGCACCCGTCGCACGCGCCAGCCGCCGTCCCGCGGCGCCGGCCGCGGTGCGGGTGGGGCGCGCATGGCGAGATGTGTGACGATGGTGGCGATCTTGCCCGCCGGCACTGCAAAGCGGCCGTCCTTGAGCTTCATGGTCGGTTCTCCAGCTCGCTTATCGCGGGCCTGCAAACGGCGCGCCCGTCGACGCGCGGCGAGTCAGGGAGGAGTGATGGCGATGTCCAGCCAGTCGAGGCGCGTGGTGCGGGCGCGGTCGCCGGGACGCAGGAGCACCGAGGTCGTCGCCGCATCGAGCACCGCCGGCCCGACAATCTCCTGTTCGGGCGCGAGTGCGTCGAAGTCGTAGACCGGCACCTCGCACCACCCGCCGAGATAGACGCGGCGGCGAGCGTGCGGCGGCGTCGCGCGACCCGTGGGCAGCGCCGGCTCCTCCGGCGGCTCCGGCAGGCAGCCAATCACGGCGACGCGCGCATTGACCAGCACCGCCTCCTGATCCCTGAGGCTGTAGGTGTAAAGCTCCTCGTGGCGCGCATGAAATGCCTCGGCCATCTGCTGCAGCAGATCGTCCCTGGCAAGATCGATGGCGTCGAGGTCCACCCCCACTTCGAACACCTGCTCGCCATAACGCATGTCGGCGGAGCGCTTGACGCGAATTGGTCCGGCAAACGACGCCTCTGCAAGGCGCCTGCGTCCCTCGGCCTCCATGGCATGGTAGGCTTGGGCCACCTCCCGGGCATTGAGGCCGCTGGCATCGCCGATATGCGTGCGTGCCAGCTCGCAGCGCAGGTCGCTGGCGAGCATCCCCCAGGCCGACAGCAGCGCCGACAGCCGCGGCACCACCACCCGCGGCAGTTCGAGCTGGCGCGCGACGTCCGTCACGTGCAGTCCCGCGGCACCGCCGAAAGACAGGATCGAGAAGCGCCGCGGATCGACGCCGCGACGCACGGATACCAGGCGGATGCCCTCGGCCATGTGCGTGTTGATGATGCGGTGAATGCCCTCCGCAGCGGCGGTGCGATTGAGCCCGAGCCGGGCGGCGACGCGATCGACCGCCGCTTCCGCCGCCGCTCGCGACAGGCGCGCGCGGCCGCCGAGGAAATTCTCGGCGTCGAGGAAGCCGAGGACGAGATTGGCATCGGTGACGGTCGCCGCTGTGCCACCGTGGCCGTAGCAGGCGGGACCCGGCGAGGCGCCGGCGCTCTCGGGTCCGACGTGCAGCACGCCGCTCTCATCGACGCGCGCAATCGAACCGCCCCCGGCACCGATGCTGGCAATGTCCAGGCTCTGCAGTGCAACCCGCTGGCCGGCAATGCGCCGGTCGGAGGCAATCGCCGCCTCGCCGCCGATCACCAGGGAGATGTCCGTCGACGTGCCGCCCATGTCGAAGCAAATGAGGTTTGCTTGCGCCAGCAGCCGGGCAGCATACTGGCCGCCGGCGACGCCGCCCGCGGGGCCCGACAGGACGCAGCCGGCGGCCAACCGCACGGCCTCGGCAATGGAAGCGACGCCCCCGTGCGATTGCATGATCAGCACCGGCGCGCGCAAGCCCGCCTCACGCAGGCTCGCCTCGAGGCGGGCGAGATAGCGCGATAGCGCCGGGCCGACGTAGGCGGTGACTACGGTCGTGCAGGTCCGCTCGTACTCTTTGATCTGCGGCAGCACGTCCGCCGAAAGCGCGACGTACACGCCCGGCATGGCGGCCGCCACCGCCGCGGCGCTCTCCCGCTCGTGACTGGCGTTCCGCCAACTGTGCAGATAGCAGATCGCCACGGCCTCGACGCCTTGGCGCTGCAGCTCGGCAATGGCACCGGAGAGCGAAGGCCGGCTGAGCGCCGTCTCGATGCGGCCGTCGGGGCGCATGCGCTCGCGCACCCCCAGTCGGCGCGAGCGTGGCACCAGCGGAAGCGGCGGCGGCTGGCGCAGGTCGTAGCGATCGTCCTTCAGGCCCTCGCGCATCTCGAGGATGTCGCGGTGCCCCTCGGTCGTCAAAAGTCCGAGCCTTGCACCCTTGTGCTCGATGAGTGCGTTGGTTGCCACCGTTGTGCCGTGCACGACGCGCTCGGTGTCGCGCAGCAGCGCGGCGCGCGCGATATGCAACTCTGCCGCCAGCGCATCGAGTCCCCGCATGACGCCGAGCGACGGGTCGGCGGGCGTCGAGGGTACCTTGGCAATCCTGACCCGGCCCTGTGCGTCGATGCAGACGATGTCGGTGAAGGTGCCGCCGACGTCGATGCCGATCCGGTACACGCCTCAGCCCCTGTTGCTCGTCGCCACGAAGCCGAGCGCGACGTCGTGTGCGCGTTCTTCGGCGCTGCGCAGCTCCGCCTTCCCCCAGCCGCCGCCGCCGCCCGAGTGGGCGTGCAGCACATCGCCCGGGTGCAACAGGATGCCCGTCTCCTTGGTGCGCAGCATTCGGTCGGCGCGGCCGGCCGACTGCAGCCAGTAGCGGTGCGGCTTGCCGTCCTCGCCACCGAGCAGGCCGCAGGCGCCATACTTGACGCCGTCGCCCGCGGTGTTGGCGCGCACCGGCGCGTTGGTCTCGACGATCAGCTCGAGCTCGCCGCCAGGACCGCCGCGGTAGCGGCCATCGCCGCCGCTGTCGCGGCGGAACTCGTGGCGGCGGAAGTGCAGCGGGAAGCGCACCTCCTGCACCTCGAGGCTGCCGAACTTGATCCCGCCCGCCGCCTGCCACTCGCCGGCCCCTGGCCAGCCGTCGCCCGCCGCCGAGGCGCCGCCACCCGGGCGCGCCTGGAACAAATGCCAGATGAACGGTTTGCCGCTGCGCGGATCGACGCCCTGCATGGCCACGCGAAAGCGCCGCCCCCAGCCGGCCATGGCGCGCTGTGGGCAGGCGAGGCTGAGCGCGCGGATGATCGCCTCGATGATTTCCTGGCCGCAGTGATTGGTGCACAAGGTCACCGGCGCGCCCGGTCGCGGCCACACGACCGTGCCCTGCGCGAGCTTCAGCCGCAGCGGCCGGAAAGCGCCGTCGTTCTTGGGGATATCGGGGTCGATCAGATAGGCGAGCGCCACCACGGCGGCGGAAAAACTGTTGGCATAGGAGGAGTTGATAAAGCCGGTGACTTGCGCGTCGCTGCGCGTGAGGTCGACTTCGAGTTCGCTGCCCCGCTTGGTGATGTGTGCACGGATTGCTATGTCCGCGGCCGCGTGGCCGTCGTCGTCGAGGAACGCCTCCCCCTCGTAGGTGCCATCCGGCCAGGAGGAGATGATGGCGCGCACGCGCTTTTCTGCACCGTCGAGGACGGCGGCGATTGCCGCATGCGCCGTGCGCGAGCCGAACTCGCCGATCAGCCTCTCGAGCCGTCGCTCGCCGATGCGCGCCGAGCCGATCATGGCCGCGAGATCGCCGCGGAAGTCTCGGGCATGACGCACGTTGAGCACGATCATCTCGTACACATCCTCGCGACGGTGTCCTTGTGCGTAGAGCTGCAGGGGCGGGATGCGGATGCCCTCCTGAAAGATCTCGGTGGCGGCGGCGTTGTAGGCGCCGTGCGTGGCGCCGCCGATGTCGCTTTGATGCGCGCGGTTGATCGACCAGAACACCAGCCGATCGCCGTCGAACACCGGCACGAATACCGTGAGATCGGGGAGGTGATTGCCGCCACAGTAGGGGTCGTTGAGCAGATACACATCGCCGCGCCGAATGCCCCCCTTGAAGGCGTCGTGCACCGCCTTGGCGGCAAACGGTAGCGCCCCGACGTGGATCGGCACGTGCTCGGCCTGCGCGATCAGCTCGCCGGTGGGCGCGCACAGCGCGGTCGAGAAGTCCCGGCTGGAGTTGAGGATCTGGGAATAGGAAGTGCGCAGCATGGCTTCGCCCATCTCTTCGACGATGGCGCGAAGCCGGTGCTGGATCACCGAGACGGTGATCGGGTCGACGGGTTGGGACACGGGGTGGCTCGATCTCGGCAGTGGGGGCGCTTGTGTAGCGGCGGGTGCGCGGCGTCGGCGGTCGCAGGCAAGGTTTACGGCAGTCGGCTTGTGGCAAGCAAGTCGCTGCTAGCAAAGATGAGCCGAAGGTCAAGCGCTTTACCGACAGCCCGGGGCGCGGGCGCGCCGAGGCGGTACGTCACGGCGCGGCGTCGGCAGCGCCTTCTGCTGCGGGAATGGGCAAGGGTCCGACGTAGCGGGCGCGCGGGCGGATGAGGGTCTGAGCCGCGTACTGCTCGATCGCGTGTGCGATCCAGCCGACGGAGCGGGCGAGGAGGAATATGCCGAGGCCGGATCCCGGCGGCAGCCGCAGCACGACCGCGGTGAGCCCGAGGGCGAAATCGACGTTCGGCGGCCTGCCGATCAGTGCGGCGATGTCGCGCCCGACCCGCAGCGCCGCCGTCGCCTCGCCGCCGTGACGCGACGCTGTGACGGCCGCAAGGATGTGCGCGGCGCGAGGATCTCCGTGCGGGTACAAGGGATGGCCGAACCCGGGGATGCGCTCGCCGCGGCGCAGGCGCGCCGCGATCCGCTGCTCCACGTCCCCCGAACGCAACACCTCGCGCAGCAGCGCCTCGACCTCGGCCGTCTCGCCGCCGTGACGCGGGCCCGATAGAGCGCCGAGCGCGCCGAGGATGACCGCGTAAGGCGACGCTCCGGTGGAGGCGATGCAGCGGCCGACGTAGGTGGAAGCGTTGAGCTCGTGGTCGGCCGCCAACACCAGGCAGCGGCGCACGAGGTCGGCGCCGCCCGCCCCGAGCCGCCAAACTGCGGCGAGCTCTTCGTGCACCGGACGCCCCGCCGGCATGCGGCCGCACACGGCCGCCGCCAGGGCGGCAACAAGGCGCGATCCGCTGCGCGCCACCGCCTGCGGCGCGACTTCGAGCGCGCCGACGTCGCGCATGGCCAAGTCGACCAGGATCACCCGCGCCCGATCGATGGCCGCCGCCGGCAGCCGCGGCCGCGCCAACACTTGGCGCAACGCCGGCTTGAGGTGGGCGATCGCAAACCGCGCACTGGTGCCCTCCCCCCACAACAGCCCGGCGACCGTCTCGAAGTCGGCGCCGGCGGCCAGCGAAGCGGCATCGATGCCGCGATAGTAGAGCCGACCGTCCTCGATCAGGCTCACGCTGGTATCGAGAACGGGCAGCAGCGCGTCGAACGGCTGCGGCGGAATTGCGCTCCTGCGCCCGGTGCGCCGCAGGCGCTCGAGCCGCGCCACGTCCTCGGCGTAGTAGCGTCGCGTGCGACCCTCCGCTTGCGGCGCCGAGCGCAGCAGGCCGCGGCTCACGTAGGCGTACAGGGTCGCGGGCTTGATCCCGAGGCGGCGGGCGGCGTCTTGAGCGGAGAGCAGCATCGCGAATATTGATCGATACAATCAATATTGACGCAATAGCCCGGGTGCTGTCAACCTTCGCCTCCGGCTCGCCGTTCCAGGAGGCTGCGATGGACGAACTGCGGCGCAATGCGCGCCATGTCGCGCTCACCGATCCCGCGACCGGTCGGTGCGCCGAATTACCGGTGCTTGAGGGGACGCTCGGGCCGGAGATGATCGACGCGCGCGGTGTCAAGCAGGCGACCGGGCGCTACGTGTTCGATCCCGGCCTGACCGCGACGGGCATTTGCCGCTCCGGCATCACCTACGTCGACGGTGACGCCGGCGTGCTGCTTTACCGAGGCTACCCGATCGATCAGCTGGTCGAGCGCTCGGACTTCCTGGAGGTCGCCTGGCTGCTGCTCAACGGCGAGCTGCCCGCCCCCGAGCAGAAACGGCGGTTTGTCGCCGACATCACCCAGCACACGATGCTGAACGAGCAGATCCACGCCATCTATCGCGGCTTTCGGCGCGATGCGCATCCGATGGCCGTGATGTGCGGCGTCACGGGCGCGCTCGCCGCCTTTTACCACGACAGCCTCGACATCTTCGATCCCGCCCACCGCAGAATCGCCGCGCACCGCCTGATCGCCAAGATGCCCACGATCGCCGCCATGGCGCACAAATATGCGCTCGGGCAACCGTTCATCTACCCGCGCAACGATCTCTCCTACGCGGAGAATTTTCTGCACATGATGTTCGCCGTGCCGTGCGAACGCTATGCCCCGCCGCCCGCCGCGGCGCGCGCGCTGGAGGCGCTGTTGATCGTGCAGGCCGACCACGAACAAAATGCCTCGACCTCGACGGTGCGTGCGGTCGGCTCGAGCCGAGCCAATCCCTATGCCTGTATCGCCGCCGGCATCGCCTCGCTGTGGGGGCCGCTGCACGGGGGCGCGAACGAGGCGGTGCTGAACACGCTCGATGAGGTCGGCTCGATTGCGCGCATTCCGGAGGTCCTGCGGCGGGCCAAGGATCCCAGCAATCCGTTCCGCCTGATGGGCTTTGGACACCGCGTCTACAAGAGCTACGATCCGCGCGCCAAGGTCCTGCGGCGGCATTGCTACGAAGTGCTCGACGCCTACGGCAAACGCGACGATCCGCTGTTGGCGACGGCCATGCAGCTCGAGCGCATTGTGCTCGAGGACGAGTATTTCGTTGCGCGCAAGCTCTATCCCAACGTCGACTTCTATTCCGGTATCATTATGCGGACGATCGGCATTCCAAGCTCCATGTTCACGCCGCTGTTCGCGGTGGCGCGCACCGTCGGATGGATTGCCCACTGGATCGAGATGCTGACCGATCCCGATGCCAAGCTCGTGCGACCGCGCCAGCTCTACGTCGGGTCGCCGCAACGCGTGTTTGTGGCGGGCGATGCGCGCCCCGCCCATCCGCCACCGGTTGGATAGGCGTCGGATAGGCGGTTGTGTAGGCGCGCGGCGCGTCTTCGCGGCGTCGGCGCAGTGCGCCGCCCGCGGGCCGCGCGCCAAGCTCCCCGCTCAGCCGACCCGCGCCAACCCGTGTACGTAGCGCTGCCAGCGCACGACATAGTCGGCGGCCGATTCGCGCAGCAGCTGCAGCGTGCCGGCGTCGGCGGTGCGAACGATCCTCGCCGGCGCGCCGATGATCACGCTGTTGTCGGGAAACGCCTTGCGTTCGGTGATCAGGGCGTTGGCGCCGATCAGGCAGTTGGCACCGATCTTGGCGCCGTTGAGCACCGTCGCGCCCATCCCGATCAGGCAGAGCTCGCCGATCGTACAGCCATGCAGGATCGCATGATGGCCAACCGTGACCTCGGCGCCGACGGTCAGCGGAAAGCCGGGGTCGGTGTGAAGAAGCGCACCCTCCTGCACATTGCTGCGCGCGCCGATTGCGATCGGCTCGTTGTCGCCGCGCAAGACCGCCCCGAACCAGATGCTTACGTCCTCGGCGAGCGTGACGTCGCCGATGAGGTGAGCGTCCGGGGCGATCCAATGGCGCCCGCTGGCCGGCAGCCGCGGTGATCGTCCATCGAGCGCATAGATCGGCATGGCAAGAGCCTCAATCGGTCGCCGCCTTGCAACAGCCGCGGAAGCACCGTCCGAAGGCCGGCAGGCCGGCGCGCGCAACCGCGAGCGTTGTGGCACGCCGGCGCCGGGCGAGCCAGCGGCTATTTCCTGCCGGATCCTTACCTGATCTGTGGCGCGCCGCGCTGCGCCGTGCCCGGCCTCACCACCCCGGTTCGGCGATGGCAGGCAGTATCTGACCGGCGCAGACGCCAAAGCCGACGCGGTAGTTGGCGCCGCGGCAGCAGCCGGTGAGCGCCAGGGTATCGCCGTCTTCGAGGAACGCGCGCGTCGCGCCGCCTTCGAGGCGAATGGGTCGTGTGCCGTTGTGGCTGAGCTCGATCAGCGAGCCGGCGCTGCCCTGGCTCGGCCCCGAAACCGTCCCCGAGCCGAGCAGATCGCCGATGCACATGGCGCATCCGCCGACGGCGTGGTGGGCGAGCTGCTGCGCCGGGGAATAGTACATGTGGCGAAAGTTCGTGCGACTGATCGTGGTGGCAACGCCGCCTTGCGGAGTGAGCGAGACCGCGAGCTCGATGTCGTAGTTGTTCGGGGTCGCCTCGCGCAGGTAGGGGAGCAGGGGTGTGATCCTGTCGGGCGGCGGCACGCGAAACGGCTCGAGCGCCTCGCGCGTGACGATCCAGGGACTGATGGTGGTTGCGAACGCCTTCGCCTGGAACGGCCCGAGTGGCTGATACTCCCACGCCTGGATGTCGCGCGCCGACCAGTCGTTGAGCAGGACATAGCCGAAGATCATCTGCTCGGCCTGCGCGACGGTGAGCGGCTCGCCCATGGTGCTGGGAACGCCGACGATGGCGCCGAGCTCGAGTTCGAAGTCGAGCTTCCGGCAGGCCCCAAAAGCGGGGGCGTCCGCGCCGGCGAGCCGGAACTGGCCGAGCGGGCGGCGGATCGGTTCGCCGCTGACCACGACCGTGCTCGCTCGGCCATTGTAGCCGAGCGGGATATGCAGCCAGTTCGGTGGCAGCGCGTTCTCGGGACCGCGCAACATTGCGCCGACGGCGCTCGCGTGCTCCCGCGAGGCGTAAAAGTCGGTGAAGCTGCGCACGTACAACGGCAGGTGCATCCGTGCCGCGGCCATCGGCACGACAGCGCGCGACCTAAGCTCCGCATCATCGCGCAGGCGCGCATTGCCGGCGTCCAGCAGGGCGCTGAGGCTCGCCCGTACGGATGACCAGGCGCCCTGCCCAAGCGCCATGAAAGCATTGACATTCGCCCGGTCGAACACGCGCCAGGGCGTGCCGAGCTCGAGCAGGCCTGCGCCTTCGATGCGGCTCAGGTCGAGGATGCAGTCGCCGATCGCCACGCCGACGCGCGGCGCGGTTCCCGGGGTGCTGAATACGCCGTAGGGCAGGTTCTGCAAGGGAAAGGCGCAGTCGCCCGCATTGGCCGTCGCCACCCAGCTGGTGCGGCGCGGGTCGTGCGTGTCGTTGAGCCCTGCCATCAGCGCGGTTCCGCGCGCCCGTGAGCGCCGCTCGGGCCCGGCCAGACGGTCGGCCGCCCCTGCGCGATCGGTGGCGCCGAGATTTTCCGCACGTCGCCGACCGGCGCGCGCCGGGCGCGCAGCTTACCCTCGGGCGACAGCGCAGGCGCACGTGGGTCGGGTAGCCATGCAGCAAATTCCGCGGCAGGAGCGGCGTCGTGCCGACTCTGCGAATTCGCTGCTGCGGGTTCACGCTGGGGGTTCACGCTAGGAATTCACGCTGGCGGTTCACGCCTTGGGATTTGCCTTGGGGGTTGCGTCTCGGGATGCAGCTTGGAGGTTCAGTCTTGGAGTTCAATCTGGGGAGTTCAGTCCGGAGGACCAGTGGGGGTCAGTCCGGGTGTTGACGGGGCGTCATGCTCCGGGCCCGGCGTGAGCCGGGGCATGATGCGCTTCGTCCGGCGACCGCCGCTCATGCGGCGATCACCTTGCTCGTTTTCAGCTCGGCAATCGCGGCGCCGTCCATGCCGAGCCAGTCGGCGAGCACCGCTTCGCTGTGCTCGCCGAGCAGCGGCGCGGGGCGCACGGCTGGTGGCACGTCGCCGAAGCGAACGGGCCAACCGCTCATCACGTATTTGCCGACCGCGGGGTGCAGCATCGCCTGGCGGATGCCGCGCGCCTCAAAGGTCGCTTCCTCGGCAATCTCCCGGGTGTCGAGCACGGCGCCTGCGGGAATGCCCGCGGCGCCGACCAGACGCATGGCCGCGTGCTTGTCGTGCAGACGGGTCCAGCTCGCAACCAGCTCGTCGACCTCGGCGCGCCGCGCGGTGCGCGCCGCCGGAGTGCCGTAGCGCTCATCGCCGACCAGATCCGATCGCCCAATCACCTGCAGAAGCCGTGTCCAATGCTCGGGATTGGCCGCGCTCGTGTAGATGTACACGTAGTCGTTGGGTCCGCCGCCGCGGCAGGGGTAGACGCCGATCGGCGGGTGGCCGCCGCCGACTGTCTTGGATCCCGCGCGCGGAGCGGGTCGGCCGCCGTTGCGGTCCATGTAGGCAAAGGCATTGCGGATGTAGTGCAGGACGGCGTCCTGCATGGCGAGCTGCAGATGCTCGCCTCGCCCGGTGCGCAGCCGGCGGATGTAGGCGGCGAGAACAGAGGTGGCCATCAGCATGCCGGTGCCGGTGTCGCCGATGGTCGCGCCCGGCTTGCACGGCGGCCCGTCCTCCTCGCCGGTGATCGACATCACGCCTCCGGAAGCCTGAGCAATCATGTCGAACGCCAGGTTGCCGGCGAACGGGCTGCCTTCCCCGAAACCCTTGATCTGGCAGAAGATGATCGCGGGATTGATCTCCCGAACGACGTCATAGGAGAGGCCGAGGCGCTCGATCGCGCCGGGGGCGAAGTTCTCGATCAACACGTCGGCGCGGGTCGCCAGGCGCTTGACGAGGGCGATGCCGCGCGGATCTTTGAGATCGATCGCCGCCGAGCGCTTGTTCGCGTTGTATTGCAGGAAATACAGCGCGTCCTTATCGGTGGAGGTACGGTAGAGGGACCGACCGGGATCGCCGCTCCCGGGCCGCTCGATCTTGACAACATCGGCGCCCAGCCATGCCAGCGCCGCGGTACAGGATGGGCCGGCCTCGAACTGCGATAGATCGAGAACCTTGACGCCCGCAAGGCAATCTTCTCCGTGCATTATGGCCACCCTCGGTCGGCTCGGCTCACACTATGCGAAACGCGCAGCAACTGACTAGCCCAGCAGTAGCGTATCCGGTACGAGCCCCAGCATCACGCGACCGATGGTGATGTAGTTGGATGGCCGGCCCTGTGCTTGCTGCGAGGCAGTCAGGGCATCGCGCAGGCGGCGCTCAAAGGGATGGCTTGCGAAGATCGCGTTCTGTCCCGCCGCGCGATAGGCCTCGGTGGCGATGTCGACGCCCTGATTGATCACGTAGGTGGTGGCAAGTTTCAGCTCGGCGCGCTGCGCGATCGGTAGCTCACGGCTCGCCTCCACCCGCTCCCAGATCTGCTCGAGCGTGGTGTGCAGATAGGCGCGGCTCGCACGCAGGCGAGCCTCGAGCAGCGCCAGTTGCGACTGGAACACGGGGCTGTCGCGCAGCGAGGAGGCTGCGGCGCGCGGCGTCTTGGTCATGGCAAGCGCGGTGAGTTCGCGCACCAGCGCCGCGGCCACGCCGAGCATCAGGGCGCTGAAGCCAGCGGCGTAGGCGAGCGTCTGCGGAAAGAGATAGAGCGTGCCCGGCTCCACGAGTTCGCTCAGCTCCTCGCGGTCTATGGTCTCCTCCTCGGGAACGAACAGGTCTTCGACGGCGTAGCTATGGCTCGCCGTGCCTCTGAGGCCAAGCGTGTGCCACACGTCGACGACGGTGGCCTTGCCCTTCGCGAACAGCAGACTGCGGTCGCGCTGGCGGCCGTCCGGGCGCTTGCGCGCCGTGCCGTCGGCCTCGAAGACGTAGCTGTGGCCGCCGAGCAGTGTCGCGTTGGCGCAGCCGCTGGCGAACGTCCAGCGGCCCGTGACGCGATAGCCCCCATCGACCGCTACTGCCCGGCCCTGGATGCCGGCGCCCCAGGCCAGCACGGCGTCGGCAGGGCCAAACAGGCGGCGCGCCACCTCGGGCCTCAGCCGGGCGGCGGACATGGCACAGCCGGCACCCTGGCCGAGACACCAGGCGGTGCTGGCGTCGGCGCCGGCGATCACCTCCATCACCTGCGCCAAGGTCGTGAGATGCAACTCATCGCCACCAAGCGAGCGCGGCAACAGCAGGCGGAACATGCGCGCCTCGTGCAGCGCCGCGAGCGTGTCGGCGGGAAGCGCGCGTTCGGCCTCAATGCGCTCGCTTGCAGCGCGCAGCAGAGGGGCGATGCGTTGCGCGCGTGCGCACGCGTCCTCCGCCGAGCCTTCGGCAGACCTTGGGGCCGATGCGGGAGCCCGTGAGCTTGCGTGCTTGCTGCGCATGTACCCTCAGCCCTTGTGCGAGGGGTGCAAGTTAGCCCCGATCGCCGGGCGCTTGGCAATGCCCCAGCGCGTACACATCCGGCAAAAAAATCACCATGGTGCGGTGTCTGCTGCGCCCGCAACGGCGCTCGCTGGGCGCGCGGCGATGCAGCCTGGTACGCCAAAGGCCGTCGGACCTTGGCATCGGATAGCGCGTCAGGGTGATGGCTCGTCGGCAACGACGGCGGTGATATCGACCTCCATCAGCAATTCCGGGCTCGCCAAGCCCTTGACGATCAACGCGCCGAACGCCGGGTTGACGCCTTGCAAGGCGCCAAGAACGACGTTCGAGACGTCCGCCAGGTACGCCCGATCGGTGACAAAAACACTCGCCTTGACGACGTCGGAAAGCCGCGCGCCGGCCTCGCCCAGCAGCGCGGCGACATTGCGCATTGCCTGTTCGGCCTGGGCGGACGCGTCGCCCTTTGCCTGCAATTTTCCGTCGAGCGCCATGCCGGTCTGACCGCGCAAAAGGATGCTGTTCCCCGCACGTACGGCCATACAGAAGTCGCAGGCAAGCGGTTGGTGCTCGCCGCCGTAGGGCATGTCTTGCGTGTGGTAGGGACGCAGGCGCAAATGCGGCCGGCCGCCGCGCTGCCGCAACACGTGCACGTCGAGCTCGAACAGCAGCTCCGGGCGCGCCAGCGCCGGCACGATCAGCCCCGTCGCAACCGGGTGGATGCCGCGCAGGTGCTCCCCGATCACCGGATACACGGCCGTGCGGTAGGCGCGATCGGAGATGTACACGGTGATCTTGGCGATTTCCTCGAGCCCGCAACCGGTCTCCGCGAGCAGCAGGGCGAGATTGCGCAAGGCAAGGTCGGCTTGCTCCGCTGCGTCCTGCGGCCGGCGACCCAGCCCGACGACGCCCGTGCCGTCGAGGGGGGATCCCGTTTGTCCGCGCACGAACAGCTCGTCGTCTCCGGCGGCGACATAGGCGCCTTGCCAGGCGAAATTCTGCCCGTGCCAATCGCCGAGGTCATAGGTGCGGTAGCGCCGGATCGCGGCGGCGCCGGACGCTGGGGCGAGCGCCTCCGCATCGATCTGCACCATCAGCTCCGGGGCCGGCAGTCCGGCGACGACCAATCCCGTGCTGACGGGGTATACGCCGCCGAGGCGGCCGCGGATGGTCCGGTAGACGTCCCTGCGGTGGGCCCGATCGACGATCGAGGTCGTCAATTTCGTGATGTGCGCCAGCGAGGCGCCGGCGGCGGCGAGCGCCGCCGCGAGCCGATCGATGGCGGCATTGGTCTGCGCCGCGGCATCGCCGGGTGCGGCAAGCGTGCCGTCGGGAGCGGCACCGCTTTGGGCGCTGAGGTAGATGCGCGCGCCGGCGCGCACCGCTTCGGCACAGCTTGCGGACGGCCCGGCGTGCCCGTGCCCGCCGGACGACGGCCGCGGCAGGAAGCGTGCCGGCGTCATCGTCCCCACCCACGAGCGCGATGCACCGCTGAACCTCCCGCCACTGCACGGCCCGGCGCGCGCGTGCCGCCCTTCACACCCGCCCTACTTCGGTCGCCCGCGTGCCGTCTGTCAACCGACCGGGCTCCTCGGCAACCTCAGTCGAGCGTCTCGCGATACGACCAGATGGCGATCGCGACCACCGCCAGCGTGAACACCGCGATCGGCCACAGCTCCTGGGTGATGTCGGCAGGACCATTGCCCTTGAGCAGCACGCCGCGGGCGATGCGCAGGGCGTGCGTGACCGGAAACAGCTCCCCCGCCCATCGCGCCCATGCCGGCATGCCCTGGAACGGGAACATGAAGCCGGAGAGCAGGAACGATGGCAGCAGCATGAACTGGGCCATCTGGATCGCCTGCATCTGATTGGTCGCCAACGTCGAGAACGTCAGTCCGAGCGCGAGATTGCTGGCGATGAACAGGCCGAGCGACAGCAGCAGCAGCGGCATCGAGCCGCGCACCGGCAGATCGAACACCGCGGCCGAAACGGCGAGGATCAGCAGCACTTGAATGTAGCCAACGGCAATGTAGGGCAGGATTTTCGCCACCATCACCTCGAGTGGCCGCACCGGCATGGCCAGCAAATTCTCCATGGTGCCCCGCTCGCGCTCCCGGGTGATCGACAAGGTGGTGATCAGCAGCGTCGAAATCGTCAGCACTATGCAGATCAGTCCAGGAACGATGTTCAAGGCCGTCAGCTGCTCGGGATTGTAGCGCGCGTGCACCTGAAACTGGAACGGCGGGGCCG
>JBPYEF010000132.1:0-2338 GCA_051985875.1 Hyphomicrobiaceae bacterium | reverse complement strand
CGTTACGGGGGTCGCCGCAGGTGCGGTGTCGGAATTCCAGATGTCGCGCACGATGACCCACCGGCCACCACGACGCTCGAACACCGTGAGGTATTTGCCGGTATCGACCACCGCACCCTCCTTGCTGGTGTTGCGGTAGGTGCCCCACTGCCAGGCCAGATCCACCGACTGCCCCACATCGCTCGCGCCGCCGTCGGAGACCGTGGTTCCCCTGGCGGCGAACGCCGGCGCGTCCTTGGCGTAGTAGGCGTTGATCGCCTCCTTGCCGCGCATGGGTGGCGTGCCGGGCACGCTGAGCACGGCATCGTCGGCGTACAGCGCGGCCACGGCAGCGCCGTCGCCGGCGTTGTAGTTCTTGTTCCAGGCGACGTTGACCGCCTTGATTGCCTTCATGTCCGCCTCGGCCGAAGGCGCGGGCCCGCCACACGCCGTCAGTGCCAGCGCGAGCAGTATGGCGGTCAGGAGATGGAGGTTCCGGAGCTCATTCATAAGTTCTCCCCCCGCAGTGATTGTTCTTCAGGGAGGCGGCCGCCGCAGCGGCCCCCGGTTTGTAGCGACAACTCTACACCCCGGCACGCGCACGGGGATGCTCCTGGCACCGGTAGCTTCTGCGCTGCAGCAGCCCCCTGCTATCCTTGGCGAACCGGCCGGCTGTCGCGGCCGGGCTCATTGGGGGGAGAGCCGTGACCTACGCGGCGATCACCGGCTGGGGCAAGTGCCTGCCACCGGCGGTGCTGAGCAACCACGACCTGTCCACGATGCTCGACACGAGCGATGAGTGGATCGTGAGCCGTACCGGCATCCGCGAGCGGCGTATTTCCCATGTCGGCCTGGAAGAGCTCGGCTACGTCGCCGCGGCCCGCGCGCTGGCGTGCGCGGGTCTGGCGGGCAGTGACGTCGAGCTCATCGTATTCGGTACCTGCAGCCACGACGACCAGGTCCCCAACATGGCCTCGGGTATTCAGCGGCGCCTGTGTGCGGAGCACGCGGCCGCCTACGACATCAACACCGCCTGCACCAGCTTCCTCTACGGGTTGTCGACCGCCACCGCGCTGATCCGCACCGGCGTGGTGCGCAATGCACTGGTGATCGGCGCCGAGCTCATCTCACCCTTCATGGACTGGAGCGATCGCGACGTCGCGGTGCTGTTCGGCGACGGCGCGGCTGCCGTGGTGCTCGAGGCGAGCACGGCCGAGGAGGGAGTGCTCGCGCAGAAGCTCGGCTGCTACGGCGATGCGCGCGAGACGCTGCGGGTGCAGGGCATGGGTGGTAGCTACGCCAACCACGGCGTTCTCTACGGCATCACGCGCTGGCAGTTCGAGGGCCAGGAGATCTTCAAGCGCGCGGTGCAGGGCATGAGCGGGGCCTGCGATTCGGCGCTGTCGCAACTGGAGCGCACCGCCGCCGATGTCGACCTCGTGGTGCCGCACCAGGCGAACCTGCGCATCATCGAAGCGGTAGCGAAACGCACCCGCGTACCGATGGATAAGGTGTACGTGAGCGTCGACCGCTACGGCAACATGTCCTCGGCGACGGTGCCGGTGGCCCTGTGCGAGGCGCTCGAGGAGGGGCGGGTCGCCCCGGGAGCGTTGCTGCTGATGCCGTCCTTCGGCGGTGGGCTGTCGTTCTGCGCCCATGCCGTGCGGTGGGGACAGCGCACCACGCCGCTTGCATTGAGCGATGTCGAGCTCCCGCCGAACCACAGGACCGCGCTCGAGCTGATTCGCGAGTGCCTCGAGCGCAAGACGCACCCGAGCACCGCCTCGGCGGCGACGCCTTTCGGGTGAGGGGAGCGCCGTGCCCGGGGGTCGCCCCGGTGGCCCGGGGGCGGCTCAGCGCTTGGCCTGAGCCTTGGCGGCCTTGCGGCGGCGCTTGGCGGGGTCTTTGACCCGGGTCTTGCCGAAAGAGCCCTGATAGATCTTGCCGCGGCGGGTCCTGGGATCACCCTTGCCCATGGGAAACCTCTTGGTTAGGTGCTGTAGGCCAATGAAAAGGGCCGGCCGCCCGTGCCGCGTACGGCAGTGGACGACCGGCCCTTTGCAGCTTGTGGCTTACCAGCGCTTGGGGGCGCCGCCGCCGCGGTTACCGCCGCCGGTGCGCTCCTGAGCCTCGTTGACGCGCAGCGGGCGTCCGCCCAGCTCCTTGCCATTGAGATTCTGGATAGCCCGCGAGGCATCCGCGCGCGACATCTCCACGAAACCGAACCCGCGCGGACGGCCCGTGTCGCGATCGGTGATGATGCTCACCGACTCGACGGTGCCGTGCTGAGCAAACAGCTCGCGCACTTCGGCGTCAGTCGCGGAGAACGGCAGGTTGCCAACATAGATCTTCGTCATGC
>JBPYEF010000131.1:0-3842 GCA_051985875.1 Hyphomicrobiaceae bacterium | reverse complement strand
GATCAGAACCGATCCTTCACGCGCCGATAGGCGGGATGCTTGCGGTTCTTGATCTTGATCCAGTTCTTCGACCGTCAGGCGCGATAAGGCCGATCCGCACGCTTCGACACCAAGCCCTCAAGGCCTCGGCGCTTACGGGACCGGACTCACGTGCGCTCAGAGGTGTTGACCCTCGTAGTGCGCACAGATGAGCAGGCAGCTGGTTGGGGGCCGTCGAGACGGGACGGTGGAGAGACTGGCGTGCGGTTGAGTTTAGCAGTGGGCAGAGCCTGCCGTCGATCCGGATGGTGGCGAACGAAGGCCGAGCGGTAGGCCCTGTCAAGGCCGTCAGCCGCCGAAGGCGGGGGCCGCAGGCCCGCCTTGACAGGGTCTGGCGCTCGGCCATCCTCGTCCACCGAGGTCGACTGCGGGCGGTCGTTGGGACGGGGGCCTGTCGAGCAGCTACATCAGGGGGTGTCGGCGACGTGACGCTTGGCGGGGTGGCGGCGCGAAGGGCTGCTTGTCGCGGTCGGAGCGGCGGCTGGTTCTGGGCTTCGCAGTGACGGCCCGTCGATGCGGATCGTAATGCAATGATGCTGGAGGCGGTCGAGGAGCGCGTCGACGAGCGATTTCTTCTGGAACAGCTCGTACCACTCGGGCAGGTCGAGATTGGTAGTGATGATGGTGGATGCGCGATTGTAACGCTGGTCCATGAGGCGGAAGAAGGCGTTGGCCTGCTCCGGCTTGAGGCTCAGATATCCGATCTCGTCGATCACTAAAGGCTGAAGCTGGCTCAGGCGCTTGAGCAGCCGCGCAGTCGAGCGATCGGCGAGCGAGGCATAGAGTTCGTCGAGCAGCGCCTGGGCGTTGTAGAAGCGGCCGCGATAGCCATTGAGGCAGGCCTCGCGCAGGAGCCCGAGGGCAATTCCAGTCTTGCCGGTGCCAGGCGGGCCGATGAGCAGAAGGTTATCGGCGCGACGGAGGAAGTCGAGACCGGCGAGCGTTTTGATCTGCGCCCTGTTGAGGCCCGGCTGACGTTCGAACGGGAAGGTCTCGAGCGTCCATTGCCACGGCAGATGCGCTTGATCGAGACGGTAGGCAAGGCTGCGCTCGCGGCGCGAGGCCGCTTCGGCCGTGAGCAGCCGATGCAGCAGTTCGGCCGGCGGAACGGCATCGCGTTCGGCGCGCGCCAGCTCGGCGTCGAGAGCGGACGCCATGCCGTGGAAGCGCAGCTTGGCAAGCAACGATTGCAGCTGGTCACGCATCCTCGTCTCCGGCAGCGTCGAGATCGAAGAAGTCGCCCGCGACCCGCCGCAGGACGAGTGTCTCCAGGCGGGCGAGGTCGAACAAGCCGAACTGCAGCGCCTCCTCGATGGCGGTCAGGAAGGGCTGCGCGGGATATGTGCGCTTCATCTCGATCAGACGGCGGAGCGCGCGCAAGCCGCGGCCACGGGCGTGCTGCTTGAGCGCCGCGGCATAGCGTGCGAGGACGGCATGATCACCGCGGAGCAGTTGCTCCTCGAGTGCGATGGCGCGGTCTGCCCGCATCGGGGTGGGATGGTGCTCCGCCAGGGTGTGGCGGGCGTCACGTTGTGCGACCAGCCGGGGGTGGAGGGCAATCTCGCAGGATCCTGATGTGGGCGGGATGCTTGTACACGGTGACCGACTGTCCGACGAAGCGCTCGGGCACGGAATAACGGTTGGTATCGACCGACACATAGCCGTGCAGATCGACGACGCGCTCGAGCACCTCGTAGACCGGCGGCAGCGCGGCCGGCAGCGGCTGCAAGTGCGGCTTCTCGATCAGGTAGGCGGCCTCCGCCGACATGCCGAGGGCGCGCTTTGGCTTGCAGTTGGCAACATCGTGGCACCAGGCCAGCGCCTGGCGGTTGAGGTCGGCGAAGTCGGTGAAGCTGCGCGCCGGCAGGAAGTTGCCCTCGACGTAGGAGAATGGCCGCTCGATCCGCCCCTTGCGATCGGGATGATTGATGCGATGAGCGCGGAAGTCGAAGCCGAGCGTGCGAGCAAAAGCATGCATCTCCGGGGCGATGACGGCGTCGTCGCCGGCACCGGCGGCGACCATGACGCTGGTGTTGTCGATGACGCAGCGCCGGCAGGCGCCGTCCATGAAGCGCGCCGCCTCGAGCAGGAAGTGCTTGGCCTCGAAGCGGGTGAAGCGCGGATAGTATTGGACGAACAGCCGCCGCGAGAACGCCAGCACCAGGGCGGCGCATTGCGCGGTGATCGGCTTGCCGGCCAGCATCAGGCGGTGTGGCGAAGTGTCGTGCTGCATCTCCTCACCGGGGGCGAAGTGATACTCGCCGGCGCGCCGCGGCGGGTGACGCAGCCCGGCCTGCCTGGTCCAGCGCGTCAAGGTGCTGTAGGGGACCTCGAGGTCCTGCTCGTGGGCAAGCAACTGCTGCGCCCGCGCCACGTTGCCGCCGGCGCGCGCAAAGGCATCCTCGAGGATGGCGGCCGGCGGTGCCGCGCCGGACGGCGCCGCCGCTGTGTCAGGCTTGCGCAGGATGCGGCGCACCGTATTGCGCGACAGCCGCAGCAGTCGGCTGATCTCGCGCAGGCTGCGGCCTTGCGCCTGCAGGGTTCGTACGCTGATGCGGATCTCGGTCGGAGTCATGCTGGGCATACCGCTCGATGTCGTTGCAAATGGCGTCAAGGCTGGCCTTGAGACGGGGCACCGCGCTCACCACCGTGTCAGACAACGGACGCAGTCCGGGCAGCCGCTTGCGCAGGCGCGCGATAATCACGTTGAGGCGTCGCAGGTCGGCCTCGCATTCGCCTTCCGGGCCCTCGCGCAAGAGCTCGCCGCGCTCCTGTTCGGCGCGTTCCTGCTGCGCCTCGACAAACAGCCGCGGGTGGTCAACCAGGCGTTGGCGCATGGTGTGGCCCGCGCTTTGGTAATGCTCGAACCAACCGCGCAGCGCGCGCGTGGACAGCGGCGTCTCCTCGAGGGCCTGCAAAAGGCGCTTCGCATGTTCGGCATTGGCGCGCGCCAACGGCGCGATCACACGCCCCGCCGCCCAGCTCGACAGCCGCCCCGTGCGCACGGCCTCGAGAGCCGCATCAGGTAGCGCCGAGATCAACTGCAGGCGCCGGCTCACCCAGCTCACGTCTCGCCCGCAACGGCGGGCGACCTCGTGCTGTGACAACCCCAAGCCTCGTATGAGCTCGCGCAGCTGCAGCGCCTCTTCGATCGCCGCGAACGGTCGATGCTGGGCGCGCGCCAGCACACCGAGCAGCGCTTCGCTCAGCGCGCACGACCAACACTCGACCCGTGCAGTGTCGCGCCCGAGCCGCCGCAACGCGGCGACCCGCCGATAGCCGTCCACCAGCACCAGCCGCTCGCTGCCCTGCCACGCCGTCGCCGGCGCCTCTGCCACTGCAATGCAGGGGACGATCTGGCCGCCAACCTCAATCGAGCGGGCGATCCGCTCGACCGCGCGGGGCTCCACCAGCCGAGCGGCGGCAAAGCGCAGCTCCAGGCGGTGCAGGTCAAGATCAAGCCAGGGCGTCTGCATGGCGGCCAGGCTAGCGACGGCGTCCCTGGATGGCTAACGGGTCCTCTCTTTGCAAACCTCCAGGGGCGGCCGTGGAAGCCTTTGAAAGAACGGTGATTTCCACCGTCCACGCGTCCATCTTTTCAAACGCCGCGGCGCTCGCCGGAACGAGCCGGTAAGTGCCTGAAGGCACTGCCTCTTCGCGCCTCGACGCGTCCATCTTTGCAAACATCCTCGCCTGACGGCACTCACGCTGCCGCTGCCGGGCGGCGTCACGATTGCGCTCGCGGTAGGCTGGTTTCCGCTGCCGATATTCGGCCCAGTAGTCACGGTGGCTCGCCGCCCACG
>JBPYEF010000130.1:0-8803 GCA_051985875.1 Hyphomicrobiaceae bacterium | reverse complement strand
CGCTGCTGCACGATGACGTCGTCGACGAGAGCGACTACCGGCGCGGCAAGGCGTCGGCGCGCCTGGTATGGGGCAACCAGGCGAGCGTGCTGGTCGGCGACTTTCTGCTCGGACAGGCGTTCCGTATGATGGTTGACGTCGGCTCGCTGAGCGCCCTGAAAATCCTATCCAACGCCGCTGCAGTGATCGCCGAAGGCGAAGTGATGCAACTCGCCGCCGCCAAAAACACGGCGACCACCGAGGACGAGTATTTGGCGATCATCAATGCCAAGACCGCGGCGCTTTTCTCGGCGGCCACCGAAGTCGGCGCGGCGATCGCCAAGCGTCCGGCCGAGGAGCAAACCGCACTCAAATCCTACGGTCGCAATCTCGGTATCACCTTTCAGCTCGTCGACGATGCACTCGATTACGCCGGCGACAGCGGCAACCTCGGCAAGTCCGTCGGCGACGATTTCCGCGAGGGCAAGATCACCCTGCCCGTCATCCTCTGCTTTCGCCGCGGAGGGGACCAAGAGCGCCAATTCTGGAAGCGAACGCTGGGCGAAGCCAGGATCGAAGACGGCGATTTGCAGCAGGCGATTCGGCTGATGAAGAAGCATCGTGCCATCGACGCGACGCTGGAACGCGCGCGTCACTACGGCGCGATAGCCCGGGACGCGCTCGCCATTTTCAAGAGCGATCGCCACACGCGCGCGCTGACCGACCTGATCGGCTTCTGCATTAACCGCGTGAGCTGAGGGGGGCTTGAGCAGACGTGCCGGCGAGCACGGCGGCGGCCACCCAGTAGCTCGGCAGCTTCGCCGCCAGCAGCGCTGCCCCGGCGCGCGCCTCGGCGGCACGCGCAAACAGGCCAAAACACGTCGCGCCGCTGCCGGACATCGCAGCAATGCGGCAACCGGGGAGTGCGGCGAGCGCTGACTTCAGTTCGCCGATCGCGGGCAGCAGCGACGTCGCCGCGGCCTCGAGGGAATTGCCGTGCGCAACCATGTAGGCCGCGACGCCGTCAAGATCGGACAGCCCCGTGGGCGGCGCCGGCGGGTTGCTTGTGCGCACCGGCGGCGCGAGGAGCGCGCCAAACACGCGCGATGTCGCCAGCGGCAGGCGCGGGTTGACAAGCACGGCGTGCATCTGCGGAAGCGCGGTGAGCGGCACCGACTGCTCACCTATCCCCCACACGAATGCCGGGACGCCGTCGAAGCACATCGGCACATCGGCACCGACCTGCAGCGCCACCTGCCGCCAGGGAATGTTGCCGGCGCGTTGCGGATTGGCGTGGCGGACACAGCGCAGCAGCGCGGCCGCGTCGGCTGAGCCGCCGCCCAGTCCAGCGGCGACCGGTAGCGCCTTGTCGAGCTCGACGCTGCCAAAGCTCAGCTCGGGGTCGCTGGCGCGCAGCACCGCGACCGCCCGGTGCAGCAAATTGTCTCCGAGGATGTCGCTGGCGAATGTCCCCGTCACGGTTAGGCGGTATTCCGGCCCGGGACATAGCCGCACCCTGTCGCCGCAGTCGGCGAAGGTGACCACGCTCTCAAGCTCGTGATAGCCGTCCGCACGCCGGCCGAGAACCCTGAGCGACAGGTTGATCTTAGCGCGCGCGAACTCCGAGATGCTCACCGTGACACCCGGCGCTGGAGCATGCGGCGCGGCGACGCCGGGTCGGCGCACTCAGGACTTGGCGCAGGACTTGACGCACGCCATCGCGGCGGCGTCACGCTCATTGCAAAAACGGGTTGACCTGCGATTTCGTCACGGTGCGCCGCTTGGCGGGCGCTTGCGCATCGCGCGTGTGCTGGCGCGCCTGGGCCGGAATCTGCAGCCCCCGCTGCAGCTTTTTCTTGATCTTCTCGGCATCCTCCGGCTCGGGCTTGAGTGTCAGCGCCTGATCCCACTGGAAGCGCGCCTCGCGTTCGCGTCCGACCCGCCAATAGGCGTCACCGAGGTGGTCGTTCAGCACCGGGTCCTCTGGGCGCAGCTCGACTGCACGCTCCAGATCCTTCGTCGCCTCCTTAAAGTTGCCCATGCGGTAGTGCGCCCAGCCAAGGCTGTCGACGATGTAGCCGTCATCCGGCTTCTGGCGCACGGCCTTCTCGATCAAGGTCAGCCCCTGCTTGAGGTTGCGGTTCTGGTCGATCCAGGAATAACCGAGGTAGTTGAGAACGAGCGGCTGATCGGGGCTCAGCTGCAGCGCCTTCTGCAGATCCGCTTCGGCCTGCGGCCATTTCTTGATGCGCTCGTAGCTGGTCCCACGCGAGTAATAGTAGGTCCAGTCCTTCTGGTCGGGCTTGTCGATCAGGGCGATGGCGTGCGTATAGTAGCCGACCGCTTCGGCAAAGCGCTTGTGACTGCGCATGATGCTCCCCAAAGCATCGAACACGCGGATGTCCTGCGGGTCCTCGCGCGCTAGGTCTTCGAGCAGCTTCTGCGCCTCATCCACACGCTCAAGCTGATCGAGGTTGAGGGCCTTGCGGATGTCGATGCTCGACTGCAGCGGACTGCCGCGGGGAATGCGATCGTAAGCCTCGATGGCATCCTGATAGCGCTTGGTCGCTTCGTAGGTGTTGGCGAGGGCAGCCAGAGCAAACGGCGAGGTTGGCGTCAGGAAGAGCGCAAATTGCAGATAGACGGCGCCTACGGCAATGCCGCCCTCTGCCGCCAACGCCTCCCCCAAGCCGTAGTAGGCCTCACTCAGCCCCTCGGTCGGGCTCGCGACCAGCAGCTTGGTTCCCCGCCCGGCCGCAAGCTCCTCCTGCAGGGCCCTTGCCACCGGGTGCATCTCGTTATTGGATTTGTCGAAATGCGCCTTCAGGATATTGAGCGCCAGCTTGGTGTCCCCCGCATTGGCGGCGCTCCGGGCATAGGCGAGCGTCACGCGCAGCGTGTTCTGATCGTTCTTGGGGATCTTCTCGTACTCCGCGCGCGCCTCCGCGTGGCGCCCGGCAACGTCCGCCAGGAGCGCACGGTGGTAGCGCAGGTAGTACTGCGCCCAGTCCGGCAGCTTCGGCGCCTCGAGCATGGCGAGCGCCTCTTCGGTCTTGCCCTCGGCCTCGGCCGTCCAGGCCCGCGCCAGCGTGCTTGTCAGCTCGCCGATCGGGTTGGCGCTCGCGGCCTCGAAATGCGCGTCCGCCTCGGCGTATCGTCCGGCCTTGAAATCGATTAGCCCGATCAGGGCGCGGGCAACGCGATGCGTTGGTTGGGAGCGCACGAGCTCGCGTGCGAGCTCTTCGGCGCGCGGCCAATTGCCCTGCGTCAGCTCCATCAGGAACGACTGCTCGACCAGCACCTCGCTCTGCGGGTCTCCCGCCAGCGCCTGACGGTAGTACAGCGCAGCGGACTGCGGGTCGTGCTCGCCGCGCGCGAGGCGCCCCGCGAGGTAGCTGCCGAGCAGAGACGGTTTATCGGCACCAGGCTCGGGCGCCGCGGCGATCCCCGGATGACTTGACAGCAATGCCGCGCCTGCAAGCGCGAGAGCGCCCGAAACGCCGATACGCAGTAGATGATTGGCGCCCATATCTCCTCGTGTCGTAGAAAAGCGCCCCCAGGCCGATTCTCACTGCCTCACGCTAGCAGGAAAGCCCTTCCGGCGCGACCGCAAAGACGTTGCCGCGCTGCTTTGCGCATACGGCCTCGCGACGGCGCTGTCGCACAAGCAGAACGCGGGAATTGCGGCGAACAAAGGACCGCGGTCGCGCTCACGCCTCAGGGAACACGTCCCGCAGGGTGCGCGCGCAGAGCGCAATTGCCCGCTGCGCATCCCCGATCAAGCGCCCCATGGACAGGAAGCCGTGGATCTGACCCGCAAAGCGCTGATGGGTGACGCGCGTGCCCGCGCTCCTCAGCGCCTCGGCGTAGGCATCCCCCTCATCGCACAGGGGATCGCAGCCGGCGGTGATCACCAGCGCCGGCGGCAGCCCCCCGAATTCTGCCGCCCTCAGCGGGGAGGCGCGCCAATCCGCCTTGTCGCGCGCGTCGTTGAGATAGTGCCCGATGAACCAGTGCATCGCCGCCCGCGTCAGCGGCAGTTGCTGCGCGCGGCGCTGGTGGGAGGGGCGATCCATGGCCATGTCGGTGCCAGGATAGATCAGGAGTTGCGCGGAGAGGCGCGGGGCGCCTGCATCGCGCGCGGTCAGCGCAACCACCGTGGCGAGGTTGCCGCCGGCGCTGTCGCCTCCGACGGCCAGCCGCCCGCGGTCGAGACCGAGCCCGGGCGCGTGCTCGGCAATCCAGCAGGTCGCTGCCACGGCATCCTCGACGGCAGCGGGAAACTTGTGTTCCGGCGCCAGCCGGTAGTCGACGGCGACGACGGCAAGGCGGGCGGCGTTGGCAAGCGCGCGGCAGACCTGATCATGACTCTCCAAGTCGCCGATCACCCACCCCCCGCCATGGAAAAACACCAGCGCCGGCAAGGCCTGTGTGGCGTCACTGCCCTTGCCGCGATAGAGGCGCAAGGCAATGGGGCCCGCCGGACCGGCCGCCACCAGATCGCGCACCTCGGCCACCTCTTCGGGATCGGGCTGCAGCACCCGGCGCGAGGCGAGATAGGCGGCACGCGCCTCGTTGGGCGTCAGGGTCTCGATCGGAGGGCGCCCCGATGCGACAATCAGGTCGCACACCTGGCGTGCCTGCGGGTTCAGCGTGTCTTCGGCCAAGGTCATAGGTGCTCCTTACCGACGTTGCGCGCAGCGCCTCACATGCCCGAATAGTTCGGACCGCCGCCGCCCTCCGGCACGGTCCAACGGATGTTCTGGTTCGGGTCTTTGATGTCGCAGGTCTTGCAATGCACGCAGTTCTGCGCGTTGATGACGAAACGCGCCGCTCCACCTTCTTCCACCCACTCGTAGACGCCGGCGGGACAGTATCGGGCCGAGGGCCCTGCGTAGATGTCGTGTTCGGAGTGTATCTGCAGCTCGCCGTCGTCGACCTTGAGATGTACGGGCTGGTTCTCCTCGTGGTTGGTGGCGGAGAAGGCAACGTCGGTCAGGCGGTCGAACGTAAGCGCATTGTCGGCCTTGGGATAGCTGATCGGTCGCTCGCCGCGGGCCGGCTTCAGGGTGGCGAAATCGGCGGACCCATGCTTCAGGGTGTAACCTAGTCCGACGCCGGGAAGCAGCGTGTTCAGCCACATGTCGATGCCCGAAAACAGCGTGCCGGCCAGCGTGCCGAACCTGGAAAGAAGCGGCTTGGCATTGCGCACCGGGCGCAGATCGGCCGCGATCGGCCCAGCGAGCACCGCCGCCTGATAGCCGGCAAGTCGGTCGTGGCCCCGCCCCTCAGCAAGGGCCGCAAAGGCCGCGTCGGCCGCCGCGATGCCGGAAAGGATGGCGTTGTGGGATCCCTTGATGCGCGGCACGTTCATGAACCCGGCGGCGCAGCCGACCAGCACACCGCCCGGAAAAACCAGCTCGGGTATCGACTGCCAGCCACCCTCGGTCAGCGCGCGTGCACCGTAACCGATGCGCCTACCGCCCACTAGGAATGGGCGAATCGCTGGATGTGTCTTCCAGCGCTGGAATTCCTCGTAAGGTGAAAGGTAGGGGTTCTCGTAGTTGAGATGCACGACAAACCCGGCGGCAACGAGATTATCGCCATAGTGGTAGAGGAAGGATCCTCCGCCCGTGCGGTTGGGCAGCGGCCAGCCCAGCGTGTGCTGCACGAGCCCGGGCCTGTGCACTTCCGGGGGGACCTCCCAGAGCTCCTTGAGGCCAATGCCGAATTTTTGCGGCTGCCGGCCCGCGGCAAGGTCGAAGCGGGCGATTAGCGTTTGCGCCAGTGACCCGCGCGCACCCTCAGCGATGATCGTGTACTTGCCCCTGAGTTCCATGCCGCGCGTAAAGCGGTCCGTCGGCTTGCCATCCTTGCCGATCCCCATATCTCCCGTCGCGACGCCCGCCACCGCGCCCGCATCATCGTAGAGCAACTCGGCCGCGGCGAACCCCGGATAGACCTCGACGCCGAGCGCTGCCGCCTGCTCGCCAAGCCAGCGGCACAGATTGCCGAGGCTCGCGATGTAGTTGCCATGATTGTTCATCAGCGGCGGCATCAGGAAATTGGGAATGCGAATCGCTCCTGCCGGGCCGAGATAATAGAAGCGGTCCTCCGTGACCGGGGTCACGAGGGGTGCTCCCTTGGCCTTCCAGTCGGGGATCAGGGTGGCAAGCCCTATAGGATCGATGACCGCACCGGACAGAATGTGCGCACCGACCTCGGAACCCTTTTCCAGCACGACGACCGACAGCTCGCGTCCCGCTTCGAGCGCCAGCCGCTTGAGGCGGATGCTGGCGGCAAGGCCGGCCGGACCCGCGCCGACCACCACCACATCGAAGTCCATCGCCTCGCGAGGCGGAAGATCGGTCGTCTGTGCCACCAAAGAGAATCCAAAGGATTGCCCGTGAGGTTCGATAGGTCGCCGCGGCAATCAGCGTCAAGCAGGAAGAGGGTCGTGAAGAGGGTCCTGAAGAGGGCCCTGAGGAGAGCCCCGCGACAGAGACCTTGAAGGAGGGGCTCTGTGCGCGCGACTGGAATCTCGCCCGTTCCCCGGGGCATGGGAGGGCGGTCGGCAGCGTGCTAGAGTCGCGCCATGGGTGATGACCATCGATCCTCTGGGCTGCTCGAGCTGCTTGCCTGGTACGGTGAGATGGGCGTCGATGCGGCGGTGGCCCAGAGCCCTACGGCGTGGCTCGCATGCGGTGACCGCGCGCCGGGAGAGAATCGCGGAGAGCCTGCGACGGCACGGGCATCCGCCATCGCACCAGCGCGAGCGGTGCTCCCGGCAACGATGCCCCCGGCAACAATGCCCCTGGCGGCAGCCCTGCCCGAGCGCCGGTTTCCCACGACCGCGCCCGACGCCGCGGTGATGGCCGCGCGCACGGCCGCGCGCCAGGCAACCAGCCTCGACGAGCTCGCAGCCTGCTTGGCTCAGTTCGACGGCTGCACCCTGAAGGCGACCGCCAAGAACTTGTGTTTCTATCGCGGCCAACCGCGCTCGCCCCTGATGCTGATCGGGGAGGCTCCGGGCCGGGAGGAGGATCTCGAAGGCAAGCCGTTCGTCGGTCGCGCCGGCCGGCTGCTCGACAAGATGCTCGCGGCGATCGGGCTCGACGAGCAACACGTGCACATCACCAACATCGTCTATTGGCGCCCCCCCGGGAACCGCACGCCCACTCCCCAGGAGGCCGAGGTGTGCCGGCCATTCCTCGAGCGCCAGGTCGCGCTGGTCGCCCCGCAACTGCTGGTGCTGCTGGGTGGCGCCGCGGCAAAACACATGCTCGGCCTGGCGGATGGCATCTTGCGCCTGCGCGGTAAGCTGCGCGACGTTGCGATCGCCGGGCGCTCCATCCGGGCCGTGGCAACGCTTCACCCCGCCTACCTGCTGCGAACTCCCGCTGCCAAGCGCCTGGCCTGGCGCGACCTCCTGCTGATCAGGGCCGCCCTCGACGGCATCACCGTGGGGGAACCGTTGCCGACCGACGCGGGGCGAGAACGGTGAAGCTCCCTGGAGCGATCTGCGATGGCACGGGTCCCCCGCGCGTGGGCCGGCATTGCGCAATGAACATGGATCCGGCGAATGCGACGGGGCTTCTCGATGCTACGTTTTGCCGCAGGTTCGCGGGTTTACCGCGCAACCGCCGGGCGCCCGCCCGTATCCGGGCGTCGCGACGCCATCGCGCTAACCGATGGCCGCCGGTGGCTCTAGCCTGCCGCGACCCCTGCGCCCCCGGCCGCGTGCATCGGGCCAAAATGAAAGGCGCCGGTGCTTCCGGCAATTGCCGGGGGTCGCGGGGCGACGCGTGTAGGCTACAGGCGATCGGCGGCTGCGGACGGGTCTCGGCCGGCACGCAACGGTTGCTCGCCTGCGCGCGCGCTCCCCGAGGAGGCGGAAAGGGGGTGCGCCCCCGTGACGGAAGGGCGCCGTCCTGAGACAATGCGTCAACCCCCCCGGAGGTCCTCGATGGCCAAGATCGACCACAGCCGGCCGTTCATCGCCCTTCGCATTGCTGTGCTGACCGTCTCAGACACGCGTCGCGAGGAGGACGACAAGTCCGGCGCCAGCCTTGCACGCATGATCACGGAGGCCGGCCACCAGCTCGCGGCCAAGGCGATTGTCAAGGACGAGATGGCGGCTATTCGTGCCCGCCTCGAGGCGTGGATCGCCGATCCGACGGTCGATGTCGTGATCACCACCGGTGGAACCGGGTTCACCGGCCGCGACGTCACGCCCGAGGCGGTGAGGCCGCTGTTCGATAAGGAGATCGAGGGCTTCTCTACCGTCTTTCACCTGTTGTCCTTCGAGAAGGTCGGCACCTCGACGATCCAGTCGCGCGCCTGCGCGGGGCTCGCGAAGGGTACCTACATCTTCTGCCTGCCGGGTTCTCCGGGCGCGTGCGCCGATGGCTGGAATGGCATCCTCAAGTGGCAGCTCGACAATCGCCATCGCCCCTGCAACCTTGTCGAGATCATGCCGCGGCTGACGGAGCACGTTTCGCGCTGAGAGACGGCGCGGCCGGCCGATCCGGGCGGGCCCACGCGCGGGCGACCCGCGAGCGCGACGCGGATGGCCTCGGGAAGTTGCGCACCACTTTTTTTGCTGGGCGCGCCGCAACTCACCGTACAGGATAGGGTTGAGTATATCCTGGGCGGACTCGCGGAGGGCCGGGGGCTGCGTGGCATGCCAGGGCATCCCGCGCTCTCGGGCGCCGTGCCGGCGTGGCGGTTGAAACCTTGGGGCGTTCCCAAGGTTCTGCCGTGGGCCGGCGCGGTTTCCAGTGGGTGGCGCCAGGGCGCGGGTGGTGCTCGAACCGAAGCGTTT
>JBPYEF010000129.1:0-2666 GCA_051985875.1 Hyphomicrobiaceae bacterium | reverse complement strand
CATCGCCGCCGTCTGTAGTGTCCTCAGAGGCGACTGGCTCACGACCGGACCCAGCGTCGCAGCGTTCGAGGATACGCTGGCGGAAATGGTAGGCGCGAAGCACGCGGTCGCCTGCAGCAGCGGCACGGCGGCGCTGCACATGGCGGCAGCGGCACTTTCGCTCGGAGCCGGCGATAAGTGCGTCGTGCCGACCATGACCTTCTTGGCCTCGGCGAATGGTCCCCACTACCTGGGTGCCGAGATCGTGTTTGCCGACGTCGATCCCGCAACCGGCCTGATGACCGCCGATCATCTCGAAGCGGCGCTTGCGCGCGCCGGCGACGGCGTCAAGGCGATCATCGTCGTGCACTTGAACGGCCAGACCTGCGATATGCCGGCCATCGCTGCGGTAGCCGCCCGGCGGGGTATTCCGGTGATCGAGGATGGGTGTCATGCCCTCGGCACGACCACGATCGCCCCCGACGGGCAATTTCCCGTCGGCTCTTGCCGGCACAGTGCAATGGCCTGCTTCTCCTTCCATCCGGTTAAAGTGGTGGCCATGGGCGAGGGTGGCGCGGTTACGACCAACGACGGATTGCTCAGTGAAAAGCTGCGCCGGTTCCGCACGCACGGCATGGTGCGCTCGCCCGATGACTTTGCCAACGCCGCAGACGCCTATGCTCCCGACGGCAGGCCGAACCCCTGGTATTACGAGATGCCATCGCCGGGCTTCAACTATCGGGCGAGCGACATTAACTGCGCGTTGGGGTTGAGCCAGCTGCGCAAGCTTGCGCGCTTTGCCGCGCTGCGGCGGGAGTTGGTTGCCGCCTACGACCGGCGCCTTGAGCGCTTCCCCGCATGGGCGCGGCCGATTCCCGCGGTCGCTGCCTGCGATGCGGTGCGGCATCTCTACGTTTTGGCGATTGCCTTCGCGCGCGCTCCCGGGAAATCACGGGCCGCGGTGATGCGCGCCCTGGCGGAGCTCGGCATCGGGACACAAGTGCACTATTATCCGGTGCACCGCCAACCCTATTATGCGCAGCGCTACGGCAGGCAAGAGCTTCCGGGCGCGGACGCCTACTACAACCAAGCGCTGTCGATCCCGCTCTTTCCTGGCATGGATAGCGATGATATCGAGCGCGTGGCCGGTGCACTCGAGCGTGTGCTCGGTCTATAGCTGCGCGCGTGCCCGTGTGGCATTTCCACTGTGCGCCGCGAAGGGCCTCGATTTCCCTGCGGCGCATGCGGCGTCTCGCGCGGTTTGCGGCGCGGCAGTGGCGCGCGACACCTCGGCGACTGCGTGCGCTAACCGACGCCGGTCTCCGTTACGGGGGATCCGGATCCGCCTCGATTTTGTCGCAGCCGGCGGACGCAGACGCGCATCGGGTCGGTCCGCTCGGCCCAAAGCGGCTGCCTTCGTCAGCAGCGCGATCGGGCGCTATTGTCGGCAGCTCCAAGGCCGCTGCACCGCATAGCTCTGCGCCTTGAGGCCCATATGCGGTAGCCTTGCGGATCGGTGCCGCGTCGTCGACGACGAGCATCTTCAGCGGAGCGCAGCTCATGCTGCGGCCTCGCGCTTGGCGACGGACGGCGGCACCGGCAAGCTGACGACGAACGCAGTGCCCGCACCGTCGCGCTGCGGTTGTGCGCCGCTATCGCGCCGTATAGCGCTTCGAGGAAACCACGGTAGAGATGCAAGGCGCAGTCAGGTGCCTGCTGGGCCTCCCCACCCCCGCTCGCCGCCAGCCCTCACGCGCTGGCGCACACCGTACATGGCCCATCAATCCTCGTGCCGAAGCGAAGCGAGCACTAATAGATCATCCAGTTCGGCGATTCGCCGCTCTTGGCGCGAAAGCGTGCGCGATGCACGGTCCGCAGATGCGCGGCCCGCACGTGCGCCACCTTGGCCGGTGGATCGAAGCCCGCTAGCGTTTCGACGGGCGCCGCCGGTTGCAAATGCACGATCTTGTAACCCTTGGCCTTGAGCTCGGCGAGGAGCTGCGGAACCGCAGCCGCGGTCGAGGGATGAATATCGTGCAGCAGGATGATGCCGCGGCCGTGCTGCCCGAGGTTGGCCATCACCCTGTGCACCACGCTTTGCGCATTGCGGTTTCGCCAATCGAAAGAATCGATGTCGATGGCAAACTGCGCGATGTTGCGGCTCTTCAAGTAGGCGACCGTTGCCGGGCTGTCGCTGAGATAGGGATAGCGAAAGAACGGCGCGATCTTTACCCCAGCGGATTTCTCGACGGCGTTGATAGCCGCCTCGATCTGCTCCTTCATGGCCTCGGCGCTCAGTCTCGCCAGGTTAAGGTGCGACCAGGTGTGCGTGCCGACCGTGTGACCCTGCTCGATGACCTCGCGCACCACGTCTGGATATTCGGCGGCCATTTCGCCGACCATGAAAAACGTGGCCTTGGTACACTGGGCGGCGAGCGCTGCGAGAATCGGGCGCGTCGTCTGGGGGGCAGGCCCATCATCGAACGTCAGCACGACCTCGCCCGGGGCGAGGAAGTCGGGATCGCCGTGCGGCGCGCCGAACCAAGGTCCACCCGTCGCATCGATTTTGATGATCCGGGAGACCCCAAGAGCATCGGGATTGGCGCAAGGTGCCGGCGGATCCTCCGCCAGCGCCGACGTTGCAAGCAGTCCGCAATACACCCCGAACAACACGCCAAAGGCGGGCG
>JBPYEF010000128.1:0-7699 GCA_051985875.1 Hyphomicrobiaceae bacterium | reverse complement strand
TGTGGGCTGCGGCTTCGCGCGGCGTCGCCGCGCTGATCGCTCCCCTGGTCGCGCTCCTGGTGCTGTCGGCTTGCGCTTCCAACCAAAGCAACTCCGCCAAGCTGCTCAACCCCGATCCTCCAGCGAAAATGTATGCCAATGCCGATGCGCTGATGAACGGGGCGGCCTATTCCGAAGCCGCCAAGAAATTTGAGGATGTCGACCGCGATCATCCCTACTCGCCGGAGGCGCGCCGGGCCATCGTCATGGCCGCTTATGCCTACTACAAGGCGGGCAAACTCGAGGAGGCGATTGCCACGGCGACGCGCTACACGACCCTGCACCCCGGCACCAAAGACGCGGCGCTCGCCCACCACATCATCGCCTCGGCGCATTTCGATGAAATCAGGGACCCGGCCCGGGACCAAACGGCTACCCGCAAGGCGTTGGCGGAACTCAAGGTCTTGCGCTCACGCTATCCGAACAGTCCCTATAGCCGCCAGGCGGAGAACCGCATTCGCCTCGCCGAAGACACGCTCGCGGCCGCAGAAATGAGCGTCGCGCGTTACTACGAGGATCGCAACAATCCCGTCGCTGCCATCAACCGCTACAAGACGGTGGTCGCCGAATACCAGACGACGGCGCACGTCGAAGAGGCGCTCTACCGCTTGGTTGAAACCAATATGGCGCTCGGCATCGTGGTGGAGGCGCAATCCGCTGCGGCCGTGCTCGGGCACAATTACCCGAACTCGGATTGGTACAGGCATGCCTACGCGCTGCTGAAATCCGGTGGGCTCAGCCCGCAGTTCAACTCCGGCAGCTGGATCAGCAACACGCTCAAGTCGCTGGTCCCGGGGTCGGCGCAGAAGAAGCCGGTGCCAGATGCACCTTCCCCGGGCATGCCCGCGCCCGAGGATATGCCGCCTCCACACGTGCCGGGTGCGGATGTGCCGACGGCCTCGACGCCGACGGGCAAGCCGCCGATGGGCTTTGCACAGAGCACCCAGTAGCCGCGGCATTGACAAAAGGGGATGGCTTCGGCGCGCACGCCGGGGCACTGTAGCAGCCGATGAATGCTGCGCGCACCTCCGAGAAGCCCGTTGCAGCGCTCACCGAGGCCGAGGCCAAGGCGGAGCTCGAGCGCCTTGCCGGCGCCATCGCTCAGCACGACCGGCTCTACTATGCCGAGGACGCCCCGCAGATTACCGACGCCGATTACGATGCGCTGCGCCAGCGCAACCTCGCGATCGAGACCCGCTTTCCCAAGCTGGTGCGCTCCGACAGCCCGTCATCGCGCGTCGGCGCGCCGCCGGCCGCGGCGTTTGGCAAGGTGCGCCACGTCGTGCCCATGCTGTCGCTCGGCAACGCGTTCAGCGACGCCGACGTTATCGATTTCATCGGGCGCGTGCGCCGTTTCCTCGGTCTGGGCGCGGACGCCGCGGTCGAGGTCACCGCCGAGCCCAAAATCGACGGTCTCTCGATCTCGCTCACCTATCAGCAGGGTCGCCTGGTGCAGGCTGCGACGCGCGGCGACGGCAGTGAGGGCGAGAACGTCACGCCCAACGTGCTGACGATGCGTGAAATCCCGCACCGCCTTTCCGGCCGGGGGGTACCCGAAATGATCGAAGTGCGGGGCGAGATTTACCTTGCGCACGCCGACTTCGAGGAGCTCAACGCGGCGCAGGCGCGGGCGGGCGGCAAGGTGTTCGCCAATCCGCGCAACGCCGCAGCAGGTTCCCTGCGCCAGCTCGACGCGACGATCACCGCGCGCCGCCCGCTACGCTTCTTTGCCTACGCCTGGGGGGCCGCGAGCAGCGTGCCGGCGACGACGCAGTCGGGCGTCTACAAGCGGTTCCGGGACTGGGGGCTGCCGTTGAACCCACTGCTGCGCCTGTGCGAGACACCCGAAGAGATGCTCGCCTTCTACCGCGAAATCGCCGGCAAGCGCGCCGCGCTCGGCTACGACATCGACGGCGTGGTGTACAAGATCAATCGCCTCGACTGGCAGGCGCGATTGGGCTTCGTGTCGCGCGCGCCGCGCTGGGCCCTCGCCCACAAGTTCCCGCCGCAGGAGGCCACGACCCGTCTCAGAGCCATCGACATTCAGGTCGGGCGCACGGGTGCGCTGACGCCCGCGGCCAAGCTCGATCCGATCACCGTCGGCGGCGTCGTCGTCTCCAACGCGACACTGCACAACGAGGACGAGATCGCGCGCAAGGACGTCCGCGTCGGCGACACGGTAATCGTGCGCCGCGCGGGAGACGTGATTCCGCAAATCGTCGGGGTCGTGCTCGAGCAGCGCCCCAAGCACGCCAAGCCCTACGCCTTCCCGCAGCGCTGCCCGGCGTGCGACAGTTTGGCCGTTCGCGAGGTCGACCCCAAGACCCATCGGGTCGACGCCGTGCGGCGCTGCAGCGGCGGGCTGATATGCCCGGCGCAGGCACAGGAGCGCCTCAAGCACTTCGTCTCGCGCAATGCCTTCGACATCGAAGGTCTCGGCGAGAAGCAGATAGAGGCGTTCTACGCCGAGGACCGCATCAGGCAGCCCGCGGACATCTTCACGCTGCGGCGGCGCGATGCCCGCGCCGCCGAGGGCCAACGCCTCGTCGACCGCCGGGGCGCCGGCGCCAAGTCGGTGCAAAACCTGTTCCATGCGATCGAAGCGCGCAGGCGCGTGTCGCTTGAGCGGTTCATCTATGCGCTCGGCATTCGCCATATCGGCGAGACAACCGCGCGCGATCTCGCCCGTTCGCTGCGCACTTTCGCGGCGCTGCGCACGGCGGCGCTCGGGGCCGTCCGGGGCGGTGCCGAGAGCGAGGCCTATCGCGAATTGGACAACATCGAGGGCGTCGGCCAGGCCGTGGTCGAGGCCCTCGTCGCCTTTTTCCGTGAACCGCACAACCTCAAGGCGCTCGACGACCTGCTCGCCGAGGTGACGATCGAACCCTTCGTTGCGGCGACGAGCGCCGCCTCGGCAATCACCGACAAGACGGTGGTATTCACCGGGACGCTCGAGAAGATGACCCGCAGCGAGGCGAAGGCGCGCGCCGAGCAACTGGGTGCCAAGGTGGCCGGATCGGTGTCGCGCAACACCGACTATGTGGTCGCCGGCAGCGATGCGGGCACGAAGCTTGCCAAGGCGCACGAGCTCGGAATCGCGATCCTCAGCGAACAGGAATGGCTGAAGCTCGCCGGCGCGTGACTCGAAATTCCCGGGCGTGCCGGCTTGGCGAAAGAAACGCGAAAGGGCGACAGCAACGCTTCTGATCGAGTGACGGGCGCATTGCCGGGCCCCGATCACCGCCGGCCCAGATCACCCTCAGGCTCAAGCTCGGTCGTGCGCTGGGGGCGTGCGGAAAGCCGATCAGCCCGACGGCTTTGACGCCGCTGCCTCCTTGTCATCCGCGGCCTCGGCCGCGGCGAGCTCGGCAACCAGCGCCTGGGCACGGCCCACCCAGTCGTCCCTCTCGATGCGACCCTCGAGCGTCAGCGCTTCATCAACGTTGGCGATATCCTCGTCGGAGAAGTTGGCAATCTGCTCGTAGGTGATGACGCCAAGGCCACCGAGACGGGCAGCGAGCTCGGCGGTGACCCCCTCGATGCGCGTCAAATCCTGCGCCGGACTCTTCGGCTTTTTGAAACCCTTGAACGCCGCGTTAAGGCGCTTGGCACGCGCATCCGTGCGCTCAAAGATGCGCGCCGACTTCCCGCGCCGGCCGCGCAGATAATAGAGCTTCGCGCGCCGCACCTTGCCGCGGCGGATGACCTCGATTTCGGCGATGTAGGGGGAGTAGATCGGAAACACGCGCTCGACGCCTTCTCCGTAAGAAATCTTGCGTACGGTGAAGCTTTCGTTGAGACCGGCGCCGGAGCGGGAAATCACCACACCTTCGTAGGCCTGCAGGCGGACGGAGGGGCCCTTCGGCGTCTCCTTCGCGCGCTTCTTGTCCTTGGTGTCGACCTCGCTTTCGATCACTTTCACCATGACCTTGACGGTATCGCCAGGGCTGAACTTGGGCACGCGGCGCTGGACGCTAATCGCCTCGATCTGCCGGCGCTCGAAGTCCGCGATCACGTTAGCATTGCTCAAGCCGGCGGCGGTCATCGGAGGATCCTCGAAGCGAATTTGCGCGCAGCAGCGCATGGCACCCGGCCCGCAGCGGGAAGGGCACTATGGAAAAGGCTGCGCGTTCTAGCCCGAAAAGCGCCCTCTTGTCGATGGCCTAACCCGGCTCAGCAGGGGTGCCAAGCGCGATATCGCGCGCGCATCCCCAAGGACGCCTCAACCCGTTGACCGGGCGCTCAGCAGCACGTCGCCGCCATCCCGGGCGATGTTGAGGCGCATCCTCCCCGATGCGGCGAGCCGCCAGGTGTAATACGCTTGTATCGACAAGGCATCGAGCGCGGGGATAGCCGTTCCCGTGACGTAGTCCGTCAGATACTGCGGCGGACGGGCGGCGGTACCGCGGCAGCGCAGGGTGAAGCTCGGTCGCTCGAGGCTACCACCGATCGTTACCTCGATTTCCCCGCCCCGCGGCAGTGCCGTCAAGGCCGCCGCGATCAGGTTGAGCAGCAGCTTGACCTTGTCCTTGGCCATGTGCCCGGGCATGCCGCGCCAGCTGAGGCGGTGCTTGCCCTGGCCGATCAGGCCGCGGCTGATCTGCTCGGCGGTCGCCAGGTCGATCTGCGCCCCGGCCGAGCCAGCGGCACCGAAGGCGAAGCGGGCAAACTGCAACCGGGCCGAGGCCTGCTCGGTGACATTGCGGATCACGTCGAGGGCATAGCTCTTGGCCTGCGCATCGTCGTCCTCGTCGAGAATCTCAAGTCCGTTGTAGATGGCGCCAACCGGGCCGATCACGTCGTGGCAGATCTTGCTCGATATCAGGGCGGCGAGCTCGAGGTCACTCGGTTGCGGCTGGGTGCGCTCGGTCATCTGCGGACCTCTGTTGTCGTTGGCGTACAAAGCGCGGTCGGCGGCTCACCCAGATTCGCACGCCACGCTAGCCAACGGGACCGGTTGCGCATAGTGATCACCTTGATACACGCTTCGCGCGCCGCCTCCAAGGCGCGGGTCCTCTCGGTGTGCAAGTATTGTTTTTTCGTCACTACCGCGCCGCGCACCAGGGGTGACGGAGCGCGAATTCGGGAAAAGCGACCGTGCATGCCGATGTGAGATCTCTTGCCGAAGGTCTGCTCGGCGTCGCGCTCGCGGCAGGCCGGCTGCAGATGGCCTACTTTGCGCGCGGCGTGCGTGCCGAGCAGAAGCCCGACCTAAGCCCGGTCACGGTCGCCGATCGCGAATCGGAAGCGGTGATCCTCGCGGGCCTCGCACGGATCGCGCCCGGCGTCGCCGTCGTCGCCGAGGAGCAGTGCGCCACCGGCGGCACGCCCGACGTGCCTAGCACATTCTTCCTCGTCGACCCGCTCGACGGCACCAAGGGATTCATTGGCGGGCGGACGGAATTTACGATCAACATCGCTCTCGTCGCCGATCGGCGGCCGGTGTTCGGGCTGTTGTACGCGCCGGCGCAAGCCGACTTCTCCGTCACCCTCGGGCCGGACTTGGCCGTCAATGCCCACCTCGATCCCCGGTCGCAGGTGCGCTCCCTCGACGAGTGCTCCCTGCGCGTCATTAACACGCGCGTTCCCGACCCCCAGCGCTTGCGCGCGTTGACGAGCCAGGCCCATGACAACACGGCGACGCAGCGATTTCTCGACAGCTACGGCGTGGTCGAACGCCGCGCGCTCGCCTCGTCGCTGAAGTTTGCACTGCTGGCCCGCGGGGAGGCCGACCTCTACCCGCGCCTCGGTCCGACAAGCGAGTGGGACACCGCCGCCGGCCACGCCTTGCTCGTTGCCGCCGGTGGGTCGGTGACAACGCTCGACGGTGAACCGTTGCTTTATGGTCACGCCGAACGCGGATTTGCCAACTGCGCGTTTGTCGCCTGGGGGAAAGGACCTCTTGCGCGCAGCGCCGGCGACCCACGGCGCTAGTTATTTGGCCACACTTTCGTAATACTCTGGCAGAATTGTCGATCCGCGGGCGTGGCCGGCGTTTCTCGGGTAGAGTCCGCACCGCATGGACGTTGTGCCCGATGAGCAAAGGACGACCCATGCCGACACGCTTTGCGGCGCTCGCCGCGGCATTGCTGGCAAGCCTTTGGCTTGCACCCTCGGCGCTGTCGCGCGCGGCCGAGGAGAACGCCTCCACGTCCGCAAGCTTAGCGGATGCACAGCCCGGCGTGCCGCAGGGCGATTCGGACCAGCGCCGCAAGCTGGCGAGCGACGATGGTTACCAGCCGCCACGTCCGGACAATTACGATGCGCCGAGCAGCGACCCTGATCGCCAACGGCCGCCGCGCGATGACGCCTACCATCCCCCCCGGCCACAGGGCGCGCCGTTCGGGGCTAACGCGCCGCTCTCAAACGCGCCGCCCGACGATGCCTACCACCCGCCTCGACCGCAGAACTCCTACGCACCGTTCGGTGGCAACGCGCCTCCTGGGGCTTCGCGCGACGATGCCTACCATCCACCCGGTTCCAATGCGCCCTACGGCGGCAATGCGCCGGTGTACGCGACGCCGCCGCGCGACGATCCCTACCATGCGCCGCGCCAGGCCTATGATACCCCCTATGGCGACCCCAGCCGGCCGCCGCCACCCTACGCCGCCCCGCAAGGCTACGGGACGCCGTACACCCCCGCTCCGCCCGCGCCCGGTTTTGGCCGGCCTTATACGCCTCCAGGCCAGGCCTACGACGCTCCCCCGGAACCCGGCTCGCGCTATGGCTACGACGCACCACCCAATAATGGCGGCTACTCCTCAAACGAGATCCTCGAAGCCGGACACACGTTCTTTGGCTCGGTCAGCAAGGGGCTCGCCAGCGTCATCGAGTATGCTTTCCAGAAGCAGGGGCGACCGAACGGTTACATTCTCGGTCAGGACGCGGGCGGCGCGTTCGTCGCCGGCCTGCGGTACGGCGAAGGGGTCCTGTACACCCGCGACGCCGGTACGCGGCGCGTCTACTGGCAGGGCCCCTCAATCGGCTGGGACGCCGGTGCCGAAGGGTCCAAAGTGATGGTGCTCGTGTACAATCTCACCGACCCGGAGCAGATCTACCAGCGTTTTGCCGGTATTGACGGTTCCGCCTATCTGGTGGGTGGCGCCGGCGTGACGTTCCAAAAAAGCGGCGATGTGATTGTCGCGCCGATGCGCGCGGGCGTGGGCCTGCGCCTTGGCGCCAACATCGGCTATCTTAAATATACTCGCCAGCCAACGTGGAACCCCTTCTGACCTCGCGGGTATTGTGGCGCAGGAGCGGCGGGCATCGCACGCGAAGGCGCGTGACGCCCGCTGGGCGCGCTTCTAGTATCGCCTGAGGCGAATGTTGCGCAACCGACGGCGCTCCGCGCCGTTTGACAGTGCAGGGTTGTCGCGCGCCGCGCGCGAGGGTGAAATCGGCTCCTGCGGAGGGTAGGAGCCGCGGTGAGATGCTGGTGATGTGGTAGCTTAGGAATTGCGCTCGTGATCACCGTCCAAACCGTCATGCTCGTCGGCCTGGGCTTCCTTGCCGCCAGCCTGCTCGGGCTGCTGGTTGCTTCGGCGTTCTGGTCGCGGGCGGTGCGCCTGACGACTGCGCGCATCAAGCAGTCGATGCCGGTGAGCGAGCCCGAGATCAGGGCCGATCGCGATCGGTTGCGGGCCGAATACGCCATCAAAGT
>JBPYEF010000127.1:0-17967 GCA_051985875.1 Hyphomicrobiaceae bacterium | reverse complement strand
TCAACTTATGATGGGGCACGCCGCGGCGGCAGCATGCATCCGGCAGCCCGGCGACCGGTCGGGGGCGACCGCGCTCACGACACCGGCGCAACGCTGGCGCCGTCGACCTTGACCTTGATCGTGCGGTTCATCATCTCAAGCAGCACGACCAGCCGGTCCTTCTCGTCCATGGCGATGATCGTGGCGACGAGGCGATCGAACGGGCCGGTCGTGATCTCGACGCGCTGTCCGACGTGATAGGGGCATGCCGGACGCACGATCGCGCCCTCGATCTCGCGCGCCTTGAGGCAGGCGATGAATCCCCCTTCGACGAAGCTGAGCTCCTCCCCGGCGCGTACGATGGTACGCACGCCATGGGTGGACAGTATCGGCCGCCAGCGCGCCAGCTGGGCATCGGCGCGCACGAACAGGTAGTTTGGAAACAGCGGGCGCAGCACCATGTCGATGCGCCGCGCGTGCGAGCGCCGCCGGCGCAGCATCGGGCAATAGGCGTCGAATTGCTGGCGGCGGAGATGCTCAAGGGCAATGTGCTCCCGGTGCGCATGCGTATTGATCGCGACCCAGCGCTCCTCGGCGAGCACGCCCCCGTCCTGCCGAATAGCCATTCCTTCCCTCACGCGCGATGCAGACCGCGCCCCCCGGCCACGTTGCCCCATAGCCCGATGGGGCGCATTTTTCAAGCTTGCGAGCAGCGCATGCGGCCGGGCGTGGCGCGCCGTCGCGCACCCCGCGCGGCGGACCAGGTGCGGTCACGCCTGTGTGGCGCTCCCCGGGGCCGGCAAATGGGTCGCCCGGGGTGCTCTGGGGTGCTCTGGGGTGCCCTGGGGTGCCCTGGGGTGCCCTGGGGTGGATTGTCAGCGCCGGCGCTTTCCCCCACAATTTCGCCCATTCCCTGGCCCATAGGAACGTCCATGATCTCGGAGATCGTCACCTTCAAGCTGCGCCCGGGCATGACCCGTGCCGAAGTCGTCGCGCTCTATCGCCGGACGGCGCCCATCTGGCGCGCCAACCCGGACTGCATTCGCAAGTGCTACCTGTTCGATGCAGAGAACCATCTGGGCGGCGGCGCCTACCTCTGGAAAACCCTTGCGGCCGCAAGGCGTGCACACGGGGCGGAGTGGCGGGGCATGATCGATGAGCTCTACGGCAGCGAGGGGCAGATCTCCATCACCTATTTTGAAACGCCGATCGTTGCTGACAATCTCGTGCAGCAGACGATTGCGGAAGACGCGGCCGCCGGAAAGGCCGCCTAGCCTGACGCTCGAGAGCAGCCTCCTCCGCTCCGCGGCGTGCTTGGCCACGCCTTGCTGTCTGCTGCGCTCGCGTCGTCCGGGCGGGCCGGTTGCCGCGCGGCAGGTTGCGGGGTGCGAGCGGGGACCAATGGCTGCGCGCCGCCAATCGCTACGGATTGGGCTATCATGCCAGCACGAATGCCCTACCAGCAGCTCACCGCGGCCGTGCTGGCCGCGGTTGCCGGCCTTGCGGCAATGACGCCACCCGCACCGAGCCAGACCGTGCCGATGGTCCCACCGATCGCGCCACAACCGCAGCCGGCACCCAGTCCGGCCCATGCGGTGATCAGCGGGGCGGAGCGGCTCGATGCCGAGCGCTTCGCGCCGCTTGTCGGCAAGCGCGTCGGGTTGATCGCCAACCATACGGCCCGCGTAGGCGATATGCATCTTGCCGATTTGCTCAGCAAAGCGCCGGACGTGCGCCTTGCGGCCATATTCGCTCCCGAGCACGGGTTTCGCGGTAGCGCCGAGGCCGGCGCCGAATTGAGCGACAGCATCGACGCAAAGACCGGCGTTCCCATCTACAGCCTGTATGGTGCCGCAAAAGCGCCGACCGCGGCCATGCTGCGCAACATCGACGTGCTGGTGTTCGACATCCAGGATGTCGGCGCGCGCTTCTACACGTACATCTCGACGATGGGGCTGGCGATGCGTGCGGCCGCCGCCGCCAAGATACCCTTCCTCGTGCTCGACCGGCCGAACCCACTCGGTGGCGAGTATGTTGCGGGGTTCGTTCTCGAGCCGCAGCTGCGCTCTTTCGTCGGACAATATCCGATTCCGATCGTGCACGGCATGACGGTTGGCGAGCTCGCGCAAATGATCAAGGGAGAAGGGTGGCTCGAGGGCCTGAAGGATCTCGATCTGCGCGTCGTCAAGATGCAGGGCTGGCAGCGATCGATGCGCTGGCCGCAAACCCGACGCACCTGGGTAGCAACCAGCCCGAACATCCCGAACTTCGCCTCTGCGCTGGTCTATCCGGGCATGGGCATCGTCGGCGAGACCGAGGTCAGCGAGGGGCGCGGCACGCCGTCGCCGTTCTGCGTGTTCGCGGCGCCATGGCTCGACGCGGCGCAGACGATGGCACGGCTGAACGCCTTGGGTTTGCCAGGTGTGGCGTTTGTGCCGGCGACGTTCACGCCGCACGCGATCGCCGGCGTCGCAAGTCGGCCGCGTTTCGAGAACCGGGCCTTGGTCGGCACGCGCCTGCTTATCACCGATGTGGCGCAAGTCGCGCCCGTCGAGATCGGCATCCACGTTCTCACGCTGCTCGTGGCCGAGGCGCGCCAACGAGGCGTCGCCAAGCTGTTCGGCGATGTGCCGATGTTCAACGCCATCGCCGGAACCAAGCGGCTCTACCGCATGCTCGCCGCCGGCAGCAGCGGGGCCGAAATCATTGCCGCCTGGCAAGGTGAGGTGGCGCAATTCAAGGTGCAACGCGCCCGCTACCTGCTGTACTGAGCCTGGCGCCCCCTGCTCGCGCTCGAGGCGCAGCGCCACCTGCAAGCGCGGCGACAAAGGGGAAGGCGAACGCGGCGGGCTAGCGCGGCGCGGCGAGCCCCGGCATCACGTGCTCGGCGAATAGTTCGAGGGAGCGCTGCGCTTCATCGAGGGAGGTATCGCCGAATGCGAACCGGCAAACGAGGTAGTTGACCTGCGCCTGCGAGATCTGCTCCTGCAGCCACTCGCGCACGCCGGCGGGTGTGCCGGCGATGCCGAATCCGAGCCGCTGCGCCTCGTCGAAACTGTCGGGGTAGAACGCGTTCAGCGGTTGCGTGCCATGCCGGTCCCACAGTTGCATGAAGCTGCGATGCCAGCGCGCATGCGCTCGACGTGCGGTTGCCAGCGCCGCCGCCTCGTCATCGGCGACGACCACGGTGCGCGTCATGCCCATCAGCGGCAGCGTGGCAAGGTCGTTGCCCGCTGCCGTCCATGCTGCGCGGTAGCCGTCGGTGATGCGCCGCACGAGCGCGCACGGCCCGTTGGCGACGATGTTCACCCGGTTGGCAACCACCCACGGCAGCGCCTCGGGCCGCGCCAGGCCATACCACAGCGGCGGATGTGGGCGCTGCACCGGTGCAAGCTCGATGGGTACGTCGCGAAACCGGTAGAATTCCCCGGAGAAGCTCAGGGTGTTGCCGGCAAGCGCCGCGAGGATCACACCCAGCGCCTCGATGTACATCGCTTGCGCCTTGCTCGGGTCGACGCCGAAATAGGCGACCTCGTGCGGCGAAACACCGCGCCCGACGCCGAGTTCCAACCTGCCGCCGCTCAGCTGGTCGAGCATGCAGATTTCTTCCGCGACGCGCAGCGGGTGATGCAGGGAAAGCGTGTAGACCAGCGGTCCAAAGCGCAACTGCCGGGTGCGCTGCGCGACGGCGGCGAGAAATACGCTCGGCGCGGGCGCCATGCCGAGCGGCGTCGCATGGTGCTCCGCTAAGTGGTAGCGGGCGATGCCGCAGCGCTCGTAAGCGGTGGTGAGTTTAAGACGGCTCTCGTAATGCTCCCCGAGCGGCAGGGTGCCGCGATCGAGGTGGTCAAAGACACCGAATTGCAATGCCCGTCCTCCGCAAGCTCTGATCCGCGCGCCACGTAGCGCGCGACCCTCCGCACCTGAGCGCTGCCAACCGCCGTCGGTGCGCAGCGGGCCCCGCACCCGTCAAATCGGACGGGAGGGACGCCGGCGCGTAGCTCACTCCCAACCGACTACGCCGTGGCGCTGGTCGAGCGCTCTCGACGCGTGGCGCATGCGCGGTCCTGGCCTATTGGAGGAGAGCGACGATGGCCGATAGGCGTGCAACCATTCTCCGATGGATCGAGCAGGACCGCAACAAGCTCGTCGACTTCCTTGTGCGCTTCCTGCGCATTGCCACCCCAAACGCTCCGGCTGATACGCGCCGGGCCGCTTGCGTTTTCATTTTGGGGACAAGCCGCGCAGGGTGCAGCCGCCGAACTTTTGGCCGGCAGCCTTGGCGATGCTTGCGACCGCGTTGCCGGTCGCAGCGAATAGGGCTTGCGATGCACGCAAAGGCGTGGCCGCCTCGCTCACGTCGGGATAGCATGAGGGTAAACCGATTGGAGGCGTGCAGATGCCCGAAGCAAGATCCCGACGCATCGTGCGGGTCTCGAGCCCGCAGGTCGCAGAGCCGCCGCCGGGGACCTGGTCGAACTGCCTACGCGTCGACGGCGTCGTCTACGTGGCGGGGATGATCGCGCGCGGTAACGACGGGGTGATCGTCGCCGGTGACGAATACGAGCAGGCCAAGGCCATCTTCGGCAAGATACGCAGCCTGATCGCGGCGGCCGGGGGTAGTATGGCCGACGTCGTCAAGGTGCAGATTTTCGTCACCGACATCACCCAGCGCGAGAAGGTGTGGCGGGCGCGGCGCGAAGTGTTCACGGGTGATTTTCCCGTCAGCACGCTGGTGCAAGTCGCGGCGCTGGCCGACCCTGCCGTCAAGGTCGAGATCGAGGCGATCGCCCACATCGGCGCGGGCGCATGAGCGTTGCGCGCGGTGTGCGGCGGCGCGCACTCGGCGGCTCGACAGGCAACGGGGGCAACGGAGGCAGCTCCGGCCAAGCTCCCGCGGCGTCTTCGGGCAATGGCCGCCGCTCGGGTACGCCGCACACCTCATGAGAAGATGCGATCACCCTGCTGATCGATGATCTGCTTGGCCTTGGTGATGGTGAAGGCGATCGCGTCTTCGCGGCTGTGGTAAGTATCCGCCCGCACGAAGCGATGCGCGCGCATGCCTTCGGGAGTGACCTTCTCGATCGTTCCGGCAGTCTGATAGTGATCGTGCGTGCGGTAGGGCTCCGGGCGAATGCGGTAGCCCTTGTATTCGACGGGCGGGACATCCGGGCCGGGTGCTTCGGCTCCGCGACTGGCAATGCGCGCCAACACTTGTTTGAGCTTTGCCAGCATCGGCAGAATCCGCTTTGCCCGAGGAACGGGAATTGTCGCGCGCGATGGCGCCCCTGTCCAGCGCTTCCCCCAGGCAAGCGCATGGAGACAGGGCGGCTGGCAGCGGCCGGAATGCGATCCGGACCTCACCTGGAGATTGCGCATGGGGCTAAAGCGCTTGCGCGCGGACCCCAGCGTCGCGCACGGAAAGGCCGGCGAAAAGCGCTCGCGCGCGGCCGGGCGATCGGCGAGTATGGCGAATGCGCTCGGGGTGCGGCAGGATAAGCACCGGGACAAGCAGGAAAAACGACAGGCAGGGGGGCGATGCTAGACCACAACCCGCAGCACGGTTAAGCGGGGTCAAGTGGGGGCAGGCCCCGCACCCACACCGGCATTGCGCAGGAGAAGCACGAAATGGAAACGCCTTGGCTGCACGTGGGCAATGCCGATCAGGCGGCCTACTGGAACGGGCCGGCTGGGCGGCGCTGGCTCGATCGTCAGGCGCTGCAGGATCAGGTTCTGGCCCCGATCTTGGAACTCCTCCTCGAGCGCGCTCGCGTCGGCGAGGGTGAGCGGGTGATCGATATCGGGTGCGGGTGTGGAGCAACGAGCCTGGCGCTGGCGCAAAAGGTTGGTGCGCGCGGCCGTGTGGTCGGGCTTGACATCTCTGCGCCGATGCTGGAGCGGGCGCGCCAGCGTGCGCAGGCGTTGCCGCTTGCGTTCATCCTCGCCGATGCAACGGCGTATCCCTTCGAGCGCGCGAGCGTCGACCTCCTGTTCTCGCGTTTCGGGGTGATGTTCTTCGCCGACCCCGTGCTGTCGTTTTCCAACATGCGCACGGCGCTGGTGGCGGGGGGGCGCATCGCCTTCGCCTGCTGGCGGCAGCCGCGCGACAATCCGTGGATGATGCTGCCGCTGCAACAGGCCTATCGGCACGTACCACGCCTGCCCGAAGTCGCGCCCGACGCTCCCGGCCCCTTCGCATTCGCCAGCGCAGAAAGGGTGGAGCGCATCTTGCAAGCGTCTGGCTTCTCGGCGATCGCCTTGGATGCAGTGCATCTTTCCCTCGACCTCGCGGTCGGGGGCGGGCTCGACGTGGCGGTCGAGGGGGCGCTCGCAATCGGTCCGGTGAGCCGCGCACTCGAAGGCCAACCGCCCGAGCAGAGGGCCGCCGTTGCCGCCGATATCCGTGCCGCTTTTGCCCCTCTGCAACGCGGCAATGCGCTGCCGCTGGCTGCCTCGGTCTGGATCGCCACCGCGGCAGTCCGCTGACGGGCTGCAACGCGCGCGATCGGCAGCGGCGCGCCCGCGGGCGTCAAACGATGCCGCGCGCCCGCAGGTCGGCGATCGCAGCAGCGCCGAAACCGAGTGCGCTCAGTACGTCCTCGGTATGCTCTCCGGGTTCCGGCGAGGGGCGCATCGCCGCCGGTTGCGGCGCACCGCTGAGCGTGATCGGCTGTCCGACGACCTTGATGCTGCCGAGCTTGGAATGCTGCACCGGCCGGGCGATCGCGAGGTGTTGCACTTGCGGTTCATCGAACGCCTGATCGATGCGATTGATCGCCCCGCAGGGGACGCCGGCTTCATTGAGCAGCGCGACCCAATGTGCACGGGGTTGCTTGCAGGTGATGGCGGCGATGCGTGCGTTCAGTGCCGCGCGATTCTTGCGGCGCGCGCCTGGCGTTGCGAACTCGGCCTGGGCCGGCAGATCGGGTGCGCCGATGGCGGTGCACAGACGCTTGAAGAGAACGTCGCCGGAAGCCGCGATATTGACGTGACCGTCGCTGCTGGGGAAGACGCCGGTCGGGACCCCCGTCGGGTGATCGTTGCCCGCCTGCTCGGGGATCTCACCGGCGATCAGCCAGCGCGCCGCCTGAAAGTCGAGCATGAACAGTTGCGCTTCGAGCAGCGAGGTGTGCACCCATTGACCCCTGCCAGTGCGCTCGCGCTGGTACAGTGCTAGCAGGATGGCCTGCGCCAGCAACAGCCCGGAAGTGAGATCGGCGATGGGGATGCCGACGCGCACCGGACCCTGTCCTGGCAGGCCGGTTATCGACATCAATCCGCCGAGACCCTGGGCGATCTGATCGACCCCAGGGCGGGTCGCGTCGGGACCGGATTGGCCGAACCCGGAAATGCTGCCATAGACGATGCGCGGATTGATCGCGGCAACCGTCTCGTAGGCTATGCCGAGCCGATGCTTGACGTCGGAGCGGTAGTTTTCGACGATCACGTCCGCACCACGCACCAGGCGATAAAAGATCTCGCGACCCTCCGCGCTCTTGAGGTTGAGGGTCATCGCGCGCTTGTTGCGGTGCAGGTTCTGAAAATCAAACCCGTGGCGATTTCCGCCCATGGCATCTCCGAGCGTGGTGCCAGCAGGCTCGATTTTGATCACGTCGGCGCCCCAGTCGGCGAGCTGGCGCACGGCCGTGGGGCCGGCGCGGTGTTGCGTCAGGTCGAGCACCCGCAATTGTGCGAGCGGCCGCTGACTCGGCCCCACGCAGGCTTCTTGAGACGCCTCTGACATGCGCTATCTCTCCTCGGTTGCCGGTGTTGGCGGGCAAGCACCAACCACGATTAGCCCCACCCTGCCGCACCCGTCCAGCGCCATGGCGACGACGCCACGCCGGCAACGCCGCCGTCGGAGCGGCTTTGCAGCGCGGAACAGCGCCCCCGTCGCCGCGAGCTGCTCTATAACGTGAATAAAGAGAAGCGGTCTTGAGGAGCGGGGCCAGACGGCCTCAATATGGCGGGCGGCGCCGCCGAACCGTCGCTGCAGTTAGGGACGCGCGATGAGCCAGCAGCACAATTTGCGCCCGGTGGAATTGCCCCCGGTGGAATTGCCTCCGGTGGCCAGGGCCCGCGCGCTTGCGACGGCGATCGCCTCGGCAAGCAATTCGATCGAACACACGCAGCGGTTTCCCGAGCCGTTGCTGCGGGCGCTGCATCAGGCGCGCCTGTTTCGCCTGCTGTTGCCGCTCGCGGTTGGCGGCGAGCAGAGCGAGCCAACGGCCTACCTCGCGGCCATTGAGGAACTCGCCCGTCACGATGCCTCGGTTGCTTGGAACGTATTCGTCGCCAACAGTTCCGCGCTGATCGCCGCCTACCTCGAGCCGCGCACGGCGCAGGTGCTGTTTCAAGACCCAGCCGCGATTCTGGCCTGGGGCCCCCCGAATGCGGCGCGCGCCCTGGCGGTCGAGGGAGGCTATCGCGTCAGCGGCACCTGGCACTTCGCCAGCGGCTGTCGCGAGGCGAGCTGGCTCGGGGCGCACTGCCTGGTGGCCGAGGCCAGCGGCGCCTTGCGCCTCGACGGCACCGGCCGTCCGGCGATCCGCACGCTCTTGTTCCCGAGACGGCAGGCGACGCTGATCGGGAATTGGAACGCCATCGGCCTACGCGGCACGGGGTCGGACTCCTACAGCGTCAGCGAGCTGTTTGTATCCGAAGCGTTCAGCTGCTCACGCGAGGACCCGACGCTGCGCCGTGAAGCCGGTCCGCTCTACGCCTTTACCATGCAGGGCCTCTATGCCGTTGGCGTGGCGGGCGTTGGTCTCGGCGTCGCTCGCGCCATGCTCGATGCGTTGATCGCCCTGGCGCAAAGCAAGGCGCCTCGCGGGCGGGCGCGCCTGGCCGACGATGCGCTGGTACGCGCCGAGGTGGCGCGGACCGAGGCAAGGTTGGGGGCTGCGGGTGCCTATCTGCGGGAGACACTGGCGTCGGTCTACGCCCGCGCCGACGCCACGGCCCCGATCGACATTGCCGACCGTGCGCGCGTTCGCTTGGCGTGCACCCAGGCGATTCACGAGGCCATCGCCGTGGTCGACGCCAGCTACAAGGCCGCCGGCGTGGACGCCATCGTCCCCGGCGGCCCCTTCGAGCGCCGCTTTCGTGACATGCACACGTTATCGCAGCAGATCCAGGCGCGCAGCGCGCACTTCGAGGCCGTCGGCCAGGTGCTGCTCGGGGCTCCCCCAGAGGTATTCTTTTAGGTTTCGCGATCCCGGGCACGGCGAGCTGGCCCTGCAAGATCAGTATCCGCGCGCCCAATCGATCACGTTGTGCAGCGGCTGGCCGTCGAGGTAGGCGCGCAGGTTGTCGCAGAAGACGTCGATGCCGCCGTGCCGGTCGTCGTCGCTCATGCTTGAAACGTGGGGGGTCAGCAACACGCGGGCATCGGACCACAGGCGTTGCGGCGGAGGGTGCTCGAATTCGCCGACGTACACATCGAGCGCCGCGCCGCGCACATGGCCGCTGTCGATCGCCTCGGCGAGGGCGTCCTCGTCGACGATCTCCCCGCGTGCGACGTTGATGAGCACGCTTCCCGGCTTCGTTGCGGCAAGCCGCTCGGCGTTGATCAGACGCGTCGTCTCCTTCGTCCATTGGCAGCAGATGACGACGAAATCGCTGCGCGCGAGGAAGCGCTCCAGATCGCCGGGGCCGCCGAGCTCGCTAAAGCCCGGCGGCAGAGCCGCTGCAAGCGGTGGCTCGCGGCGGGTACCGACGACGTGCATGCCGAGGTTGGCGCACAGCCTGCCCACCTCGCGCCCGATGCCACCCGCGCCGATAACGCACACCGTCTTGCCCTGAAGCAGGAGGGGCCGATAGTGGCCGTGGGCAAAGGTGGCGGCCGCGCGATCGGCGATCGCCCGATGCAGGCCCTTGGCGAAGTACAGGATGCCCGCCAGGGCGTATTCGGCGATCGCCAGCGTGTTGCCGGACCCGCGCGCGGTCGTAACCACTACGTCGCTGCCCCACAGGTCTCCGAGCAGCAAATTGCTGGCACCCGCGGGCCGCTGATGAAACCACTTCAACTGCGGCGCCCTGGAACGCAGATCGCGTGGAAACGGCCAGCCGCCGAGAATGACTTCGGCCTCAGCGAGCAGATGGTCGCGCTGCGCGCGGGTGCCTGAGCCCGAGGCGTTGGGCGGCAGGTAGCGGTTGGTGGTAAAGGGCGGCCAAGTGGCACGAATCTCGCCGTCGAACCAGCCACCGGCGTCGGTCAGCTGGATCGCCGGGTCGACCGCGCGAATTTTCGCGGCGTCCGGCGCGGAGAGACGCTGGATGCTCAGGACCGGGATGGTGCGCATGCGTTCACTCCTGCGAGTCGGCGGAGGCGACGATGGTGTTGGTCATCTCGACCATCAAGGCCATGCCCTTGGACTGCGCTGCCCTTGGGCTGCGCCAGATGTTCTTTGGCGGGGTCCCCATAGCACGCCCGCCGGTACGGCGTCGCCGATAGCCGCGAACGGTGGCGCGTCATACGCGCAACCTCGATTGCCGGGTCAGGGTTTGCGGATGCCCGTGTCGCCATCGGGAAAGGCGGATAGGTGGTGCCGGCCCACCGCGGATGCTCGCTGCGATCAACCATGACGCTGGTCCTGCACCCAGACTGCAGTGAACGGGGTTCTCGACGCCGGAGTATCGCCACCGTGAAATTCCGGGAAACACGACCTACTTGAGCCGCGCGGCGGCCTCCTTGACGATGGAGAGGTCGACGTGCTTGGCGAGGTCCACCTTGCCCTTCACGAAGCCGAGGTCGGTGGTCATGTCGAGGTTCTTTTGCAACGCATCAAGGTTAGGGAGCATATTGGGATCGCGATAGTAATCCTTGTTCGTGAACAGCCAGCCGAAGCGTTCCGCGGGCTGCTTGGTGATCCTGGACGCGATTTCCGCAGCGGCCTTCTGGTTGGCAGGGTCGAGATACCAGTGCACGATCCTTAGCGTATCCTCCATGAAGTCGACCATCGCAGCGCGGTTCTTATCGATGAAGGGCTTGCGGACTGCCCATACGATCATCTCCGTCTCGCCGATCGCGTCGCGTTGCGAGAAGATCGGCCTTGCGATCTTGCGCAGCTCGGGGTCGAGCGAGAACGGCAGCACGCCTGGGATCATATCGACCTTCTTCTCGGCCAGCATTGCTCGCATGGCCGGGAACGGTGCCTCCAGGACTGTGTAGTCGCGCTTGTCCTCCAGGCCAACCTTGCGCAGCATGGCCCGGGTGGCCACGTCGACGGCGCTGCCTTCGGCATTGGTTGCGATCACCTTGCCCTTGAGGTCAGCCGCGGTTTTCACCGGACCGTCGGCCAGGACCAGGTACTCTTGTGAGTAATAGCCCGGCACACCGTCACGAAACTCATGAGCGATCACGCGCAGATCGTCGATGCCGGCATTATTGATAGCGATGGCGAGCGTGGAATAGGCGAAGTTGGCAACCTCCAACTCACCGCTCGCCAGCGCCGTGACCATCGGCGGCGTGCCGGCGAAGCGCATTGTCTCCAGCACGTAGGACTTGCCCAGGTGCCTGGCCAGGTCCTTCTTCTCCAACCAAATGGAGGCCCAGTTTGACACCGGCGCTACCCAAGATACTCGGATCTTCACAGGTTCTTGGGCCCTCGCAGTCGCTGCAGCGCACAGCGCCATTGCCGCAAGCGCAGAGAGTAGCATTCTCGGGAGCGGCATCATTTCTTCCTGAGATATCGACCAGAATTTCGCTTTCAACATGATCACACCGTGCTCGGTGCCAGCGCCTCCTGATGCCAGATCAGCAGGCGGCGGCGGATCAGCGCCATCGCTTTGACCAGGACGTAGCCGACCACGCCGATCTCGACGATGCCAGCGAACACGCCCTGCGAGTCGGCGAAGCGCGAAGCGTGCACCATGGCCCCGCCAAGGCCGTAGCCGCCCATTAGCATTTCCGCGACCACCGCGACAATGAGGGCAAGGGGTAGCGCCACCTGCAGGCCCGTCATGACCTGCGGGGACGCCGCCGGCAGCACGATCTGCCAGAGGATCTCGCCCTCGCTGGCACCGATATTGCGCGCCGACCACAAGAGGTATCGGTCGACGCCGGCGATGCCGGTAATGGTCGCCGTTACCACCGGGAAGATGGCATCGAGCACGACCATGCCGATCTTGGAGAGGTCGTAGACGCCGAGCCAGAGCATTATGACTGGCAAGAAGGCGATCTTGGGCATGGGGAAACCGACCGACATGAGGGGGTCGAACAGCCAGCGCACCGTGGTGTTGCGCGACATGGCTATGCCCAGAACAACACCCGAGATTGCGGCGATGACGAAGCCGGTGAGCGCCCGATACAGCGTCAGTGCCGCGTTGAGGGCGAGATCGCCGGCAACGGCATCGGTCCAGATGCGGGCGAGCACCGCGCTCAGCCGCGGCAGCTCGAAGGGTGTGACGGCACCGCTTGCCGCCAGTGCCTCCCAACCGAGCGCTAGCGCAACGATCGGGAGCGCGCGTACCAGGGCCCAGCCGATGGCGTGGAAGGCTTGCTCGTGCCGCCGGGTCTTCGTATCGATGCTGACTACTCGCGCCATTGGAGCAGCCTCTCCACGAGTACCTGATATGCACGGTCGGCGGCGAAGCCCAGAAACGCCACGGTCAGCACCACCGCGAACATGGCGTCATAGGTGCCGTTGGCTCCGAGGTAGCCGATCAGGTAACCGAGCCCTTCGCGCGCCACGATCAGCTCGGAGCTGACCAGGAGGATGAAGGCGAGGGCCAGCGCGCTGCGGATACCGTTGAGCATCTCCGGCAGCGCGCTCGGCACCACCACGTCCCACAGCGTGCGCAAACGGCCGGCGCCCATGCTGCGCGCCGACCACACAAGCGCCTGATCACTGCCGCGCGCGCCGTTAAAGGCGCCGATGGTCACCGGTAACATGCAGCCGAGGAAGATCAGCAGGATCTTGGAGCCATCACCGAAACCGAGCCATAGCACCGTGACCGGGATGAGCGCTGACTTGGGCATCGGATAGAACATTTCGACGAGGGGACCCAGTGCGGCGTTGACCGCTCGCCACCAGGCCATGGCGATGCCCAGCGCCGCACCGACGACGATGGCGAGCACGAGGCCCGCGCCCGCGCGCCACAAGGACGAGGCACCATTGCTGATAAGCTCGCCACTTCTGATCATATCGATCCAGGCCAGCACGACATGACTGAGCGGCGGCAACGCAAGCTGAGAGACGAAACCCAAGCGCGAAGCAAGCTCCCAGCTGGCGGCCAGCAGCAGGAGCGGCGAGTAGCGGAGAAGGATGTTCACGACGAAACGCGTGCCTCTTGCGCCTTGACGGCCTCGTCGCGCACGAGCCCCCAGACCTCGTCAACTGTGTCGATGAAGGCCCTGGACTTGGTGATGCCGGGGTCGGCCTTGTCCAGCCTGATGTCGACAACGGTCTTGATGCGGCCGGGCCGAGCGGTCATCACCGCCACGCGGTCGGCCAAGTAAATAGCCTCCTGCACGTCGTGGGTGACGAAGATCACGGTTTTGGGGCTGCGCCGCCAGATGCTGAGCAGCTCGCCCTGCATCAGTTGTCGGGTCTGGGCGTCCAGCGCGCCGAACGGCTCGTCCATCAACAGGATCTTGGGGTCGATGGCGAGCGTGCGCGCGATGGCAGTGCGCTGCTTCATGCCGCCCGACAGCTGCGAGGGATAGTTGTCCTCGAACCCGCCGAGCCCCACGAGATCGATAAAGCTCTGCGCGCGCTTCTCGCGTTCGTCACGCGGCAGGCGCATCTTCTCCAGGCCGTAGAGGACGTTGGCGCGCACCGTCTTCCATGGGAACAGCGCGAAATGCTGGAACACGATGCCGCGGTCGGGGCCGGGGCCGGCAATCGGCGCGCCGTCGAGCAGGATGCTGCCCCGCTCGGTCGGAAGAAAGCCGCCGATCAGGTAGAGCAGAGTCGACTTGCCGCAGCCCGATGGCCCCAACAGGGCAAGGAACTCGCTCGCGTGCACTTGCAGGGAGACATCCTCCAGAGCGAGCACCGGACGACCGCTCGGCGGGCGGTAGAGATGGTTGACGCCCTCGATGACGATCTTCGAGCCGCTGCCCTTGGCGTTGCGCTCTTGCACCCTTTCGCCCCTTGGCTCGTTTCTTCCTCGCAGACTGTAGTCGAAGCAGCTGTACTTTTCACCGCTGGTGGAGCATCGCTGAACCCAAGATGTAACGGCCGATGGCAACTCGCAGGTCCAGCTTGCGCTCTGGCACACGGCGGCCCATGCCGGCCGTAGGTTGTGCCACGTCTCGCTTTTTCGGCGCTGGTTGAGGCCTTTCACCCAATTTCGACGCGGCGCTGCATCGGGATCACCTCATCGCCGAACAGCTCGGCTGCCTCCGCGCGGCGGTCGGCGACGGCCGCCCCAGATCGCTAGGATGTTACCGCTACCGCAAACGCGGCACTGCCGGCGATGCCGGCGACGAATTCGTCGGCGTGCGCCGAGAAGCCGGAGCGGCCTTCGGCGCGTCGCGCAGCGAGAGTGTACGTTTCCCCATGCGAGGTCTGCCGCAAGCAGTGTGCTCGTCACGTTCATCGCCATTACCCCTCTCCCGCCCATTGAGGCCCGGCGCCAAGGCCCAAATGCGGGTTGCCGGCACGCGGGACGGGTCGAAGTTAGCTCCGCCGCGACACGTCGCGCAGGCCATGCCGGGGAGCGCCGAGGCCGTCCTGGCTGCGCCGCAACCAGCGTTGGTGCCGCCGCCTCAGTTGCGTCTGGCGCGGCCGCTCACCCGCGGTCGCATTGACCATCTGCTCTTTCGGGTCTGATGCGTACTATGGCGTGTCGCGGTACATGGCTTTCAGTCGGCCGTGGGCAAAGGCGAGTGCGGGTGGCATATCCAATTTGCCACCGATGATTTCAATGTACGCACCGAATTTTACGCGCGCGTGCGGCTCTCATCAGCCAGCCAAATCTCAGCGTCCCTTGCAAATCGGCGTCGGCCGCAGTGGCGGTGCCGGATGATCCTTCCGGTATTGTGAGAGGATCGGTTCGAGGGTTTGCTTTGACCAAAATCTTGGGGAGCGTATTTCTTTCAAACAGGAAACATTCCAATACAATTTCGCGCGCAATAGCGACTGGCCGCCCGCGACCGCTCGCGCGACGGCATCGATGTCGGCTGCATCAGGATAGATATACAGCGTCGTTGGATTGTCCTTCACCATAGTGAGGATTTGTCGGGCGTCCGACGGCGCCCAACTGGTACAGCCGTCGCTTCGTCCGCCGGCGTAATCCACCAGTTTCCCGAAGGGGACGTAGCCCTCGGGGTTCGCATAAGAGCTGTGCGGATCTTTTCGAAGGCAGACATTCTTCAACACTTCGGCCGCATGTCCGCCGATCTCGCGCAGCTTCGCGTTTTCGGTTCCACCTTCGCCGTCAAATTGAACGAACGAGCGAATCAAGACGGCGTCTTGCGTCGCCGAGACGCGGTAATAGCCTTTGAAAGACGTTCGCGTCTCGCCAGTCACATAGGCCCCGCCGGCCGTCAGACTTGAATCCAGCGCATTGCTGAAGTTCCTCGCGCACCGCCTTCCGTTTGCGAAATCCGCAACACCTTTCAAAGCGCGACCGCCGCCGTGACCCGCCGAAATCGCACGAAACGTCCGGTTCGATTCGCAGATAACGTAAAAGCGTTTCCCCAATTTGCCATTGCCTAGATCGTTGGGACGCGTAGCGTCCATCGCGAAGTAGCAAGGGTTTTTAACTGCACCTTCGCGCACTTTTTCCTGATAAAGTGCGCCCGCTCTCCGCAAGACCACATCTGCGATTTTGCCTTCGCCTTCGCCGACCTGGGCCCTCAACCAGGCCGGAACATCCGATGCTTGCCCCGCGGCAAAGGATTGGGCCGACGCGGATAAGGCGATGGCGATGACGAAGAGACTGGAGCTAGTGACGACGTTCAGAAGGACAAACCTTAAGCGCACCGGATTAGTTCTCCTCTCAGCGCCTGGCAACCGCTTGCGGGGTTCGCCCAACAACCTCTCACCAATCGGCGATGAACTACGTTGATGCCGTGGCAACCGATTGGTTCAGGTCCTGGTCCGCCCCCAAACCAAAGTTACCAAATATTCCTACGGCCAAGAAGATCGGCACCACACAACCAAGCCTCAATAGACCGAGCAGATCCTGGAAATGCACGCGTTTGCTGCAGCTCAACACCCATCCGTCGCTAGCTACTAATCGTGTTCGACCAGGCGATCTTCTGGCAAACCAAATTGAGCCGCCTCTTTGCGCTTGGCTTTTCACTCCTCAGGCGCGTCGTCTTGCAATCGAGTGAGCACGCCCCAGGCCGCGCCCGTTGTCTCCGGGTGCCCCTCAAGCTCATGCGTGCTGTCCGCCGCCTATGTCGCGTTTATTCGGAAGCGGTCCGACCCGCCTCGAATTTAAATGTGAGTCGCGACACATTCACAGCAGCAAATGCAGCTGGAGCTGAGCTGCTCGTAACAAGCAAACTGAACGATTCCCGACAGGCTTGCGAGCGGATACAGAAGACGAGGTGAACACATGGTCACCTATCGTGCCGCCTACTTTCGGGCCGCCTACTTCACTGACACAGTTCTGACCAGCCCGCAGCACGCCGGCTTGCCCGATGACAAACTCATCGAAGAGGCCGTGGCGGAGGCATACCGCGCAGATATCGTCTGCAAGTCATCGATAGACCCGGACGAGTCGCGGGTGACTGAGGAAGAGCTACGCGCCGGCCTGCTGATCGGCAACTGGACAGGCTAGACGCCTCAGCAACCAACTACCATGTCATCATCGCGGCCTACGGGCAGGTAGGCCGATGGTCCGGCAGGCAGCGGTCCATGAGCCATCGCTCACGTATGCCGCATGAACGTCTAGCTGTTTACGAACCGATTAATTGAGGCACCGTCAGGCCACGCTGCGACGACGTCGACGCTCTCCTCAATCTGTTCTCCACCCGTTGCCTGACACGGCGGCACCCCGCCGCTCGATTAACCCCCCAGTCACGATCTTGGCAATCTCAGCGGCTAGAACCTTCCCCGTCGGTGGGAAGCAACAGCCTTGCCGACTCGACGGCGGCTAAGGGGCACGGCCGCAAAACCGGGCGCAGGACGCGTTGCGTTGCGGTCGGGGGAGGAAAAAGCGCGATGGCGACGCTGCGAGCGGCGATGAGCACGGCCCTGAGTTCCGTGGACTTGGCGGCGCTCGAGGCGGATTTGGGGCGGCTCAACGAGGTTGCTCCCGGTGTGGGCGACCGCGCGGTACGCTTCGTCGCGGCCGGCACGGACACGAGCGTGCTGCTCGAGATCAAGGGCCTCGGCGCGGCGGCGATGGCCGCGTCCTCGATGCATTATAGAGGACTTCTTGCGCCGCACGGGGCCGACTATGAGCGCCACAGAACCCTGCGCCGATGCGCGCTGATCGGCGCGCAGGAATGGCGGCCGGAAGTTCTGCATCGGTTCGCCGTTCTACTCGAGACCATGCAAGATGCGGCTGGACGGCACCCCTACGGAAAGTTCGATCCGAAAGCTCCGAACTGGCTGCAAGTACTGATCATCGAGGTGAATTACGTTACGGGCGCGGGTCATGCAACGGTTGGCGAGCCGGCGGCAAAGGCCCTCTATTCCATGCAGCACCTCGGCGAACTCCTCGAGGTAGCGGGGGAACCGAAAGCGGCCATGCTCCACCACCTGTACGGGCCCAACAACTACGCGTCCGAGCATCTTTCCCGACGCATGGTGGGGCTCGCCGACTATCTCGTCCAGAATGCCGAGCTGGTGAAGGCGACACTGCCGCACCTGCACGCAGATGGGCGGGAACGGCTGATGCACGATCTCGGCCGTCTGCAGATTGAAACGGGTCCCTTTTTCGAAATCGTGTTCGCGAGCGCGATCGGTGCATCAAAGATCGTGCGCAAAACGGCGCGCGCAATCCTGCAGGCGACCCCGGCCGACCAGCTCCTGGGAAGAGCCGAACTGACATTCGCGTCCGGCAGCACAGACGAGCGCCGCG
>JBPYEF010000126.1:0-5842 GCA_051985875.1 Hyphomicrobiaceae bacterium | reverse complement strand
GGCGCTCACGGGTGGCGTCGGAGCTCGGCGCCGGCATCTCGAGGCGAGCACCAAGCTCCTCAATTCGCTCAGCTACCACGGCGTACTGCGGCGCGGTTACGCTCTGGTGCGCGATCGTGCGGGGCGTACGCTGCGCTCTGTCGCCGAGGTGCAGGCGGGCAAGCGCCTCGAGGTTGAACTCGCCGATGGCCGCTTTGCCGCGGAGGCGCGGGGTAGCGAGGACGAGCTGCTGCGGCACGCTCCGCGACGGCCGCGCGGGCGCACGGGAGGCGAGGGCGGTGCGCAGGGCTCGCTGTTCTGAGGGCGTGTGCCGCACGCGCCGCTTGGCAAGCCCGCATGCCCAGGAGCCGATGCCGAAGCGGACGCGGCACTGGCGTGCGACCGACCGCGCTTGTATGCTGTCCCTCGAGGCGGCGCAGCGCCGCCGCCAGCGCTTGCGGGAAAAGGGTTCCCCAGCATGAACCGGTTTGAGAAGCTACTCGGTCTCAAGGGCGAAGCGAAGTTGCGCTATTCCGACGGCGAGTTTCACGTCCTTAGCCCCGGCGACTTCGTGCGCTGCTCGGTGACCGGCGAGCCGATCATGCTTCCGGACCTGCGCTACTGGAGCGTCGAGCTGCAGGAGGCCTACGCCAACGCCGAGATCTCCTTTGAGCGCTACCGCGCGACCCACCGGCGGGCGAAGCCCTAGCCCGGACCGCTCGCCGTGTGTGCGGGCTGAGCCAACGCAGCATCGAGCAGCGCAACCAGGCGTTCGCTGTCGGAGCCGATCACTTCGAGCTCGACCGCAAATACCGTTGAGGCGTCGGCGAGCTCCTTGAGCGCCCCTTGCTCGCTGCCGAGCCGCACAGCGTCCTTGGCCGTGGTGATCAACGCCGCCGATTGCCGCCGCGCGAGCGCGAGCAGGCGCAGCGCATCGGCCTCACGCAAGCGGTAGTGGTCGCGGAAGGCGACACGCTCGGCGAGCTCGGCGCCGTGCGCCTCCAAGGTGGCGAAGAACCGCTGCGGTGCGGCAATGCCGGCCCAGGCGACGAGCCGGGCGCCCTGCAGCCAGTCGGTGTTGCCGGTCGCCCTGAGCCGTGCGCGCAGCACCGGTCCGGCAAAGCGCCGGCGCAGCCAGTCCGAGACGCTGTGGGTCGTGCCCGCGGGCTCGGTGACGACGATCGCGTCGGTCAACCCTAACTGGAATTCCAGTGGCGCCCGCAGCGGCCCGGCGGGGATGACACGGCCGTTGCCGAGCCCGCGCGCGCCATCGACGACCGCAATCGTCAGGCTTTTGGCGAGCGTCGGGTTCTGCAGCCCATCGTCCATGACGATCACGGTTGCGGGGTGCGGACCGCTCTCGATGGCGCGCGCCGCGGCGGCGCGGTCGCGGCCGATGCGGGTCGGCGCGCAGCGCGCTAGCAGCAGCGGCTCATCGCCGACGTCACGCGCCGCATCGGCTGTTGCATCCACCCAATGCGCGCGCCGATGCCCGCCGTAGCCGCGCGTGAGTGCCACGGGCCGGTGACCCGTGCCCACCAGGTGCTTGCAGATATGGATTGCCAGTGGCGTCTTGCCGGTGCCGCCGGCGGTGAAATTGCCGATGCAGATCACCGGCAAGCGCGGGCGATAGGGCTTGTGCGCGCGAAAACGCGCACTGGCCACGAGGCCGTAGGCGCCGGCAAAAGGGAGCAGCAGCCTGCCGAGGCCGCTGGGTGGCGTCAGATACCACCAAGAAGGCTCCTCAAGAGGCACGCACCAGGCCTTCCTCGCTCGGCAGATGCCGCAGCAGCGCCTCGATCGTCCGCGGCAGCGCCCCCGAGATCGCGCCGAGCGCGGCATGTGCGCGTGCGCGCATGCCTTCGAGCTCCTCGGCGTTGGTGAACAGTTTGCGCGCCGCTCCGGCAATCTCCTCGGCGGAATGTACGACGATCGCACCCTGGTGCCGCAGCAGGGCGCCATAGGCATCCCCGAAATTGTGCCAATGCGGCCCGACCAGGATGGCCGCGTCCTGACGCACGGCTTCGATCGGATTCTGTCCGCCGCGGTTCTGCAGCGAGCCGCCGATGAAGGCGACCGGGGCCAGCTGGTAGAAGATGCCGAGCTCGCCAATGGTGTCGGCGACGTAGGCGTCATTGCCGGCGCCCGGCAGTTGCCCGAGCGAGCGGCGCGCGACGGCGAAGCCGCATCCAGTCAGCATCGCGGCGATGGCGCTGCCCCGCTCCGGGTGGCGCGGCACGATGATCGTGCACAGGTTCGGGATGTCACGCGCAAGGCGGCGATGGGCGTCGGCGATGATCGTCTCCTCCCCGTCGTGGGTGCTGGCCGCGACCAGGAGCGCGCGCCCATCGAGCGCACTCCTGAGACGCGCGAGCTCGGCGGCGTCGACCGGCGGCGGTGGCGCATCGACCTTCAAATTGCCGGCGGCGATCGCCGAGCGCGCGCCGAGCGCGGCGAAGCGACGGGCCAGCGCCTCGTTCTGCGCCAGCACCAGCGAAAAGCTGCCGAACAGCGGCTGCGCTAGGCCCGCGCTCAAGCGCCAACGCCGGAACGACCGCTTGGTCATGCGTGCATTGACGAGGGCAAGGGGGATGCCGCGCGTCGCGCTCTCCAGGATGAGATTGGGCCAGATCTCCGATTCGGTGAACACGGCGAGATCGGGACGCCAGAAGTCGAGGAATGCCCTGACGTACTCGGCGGCGTCGAGCGGTGCGTATTGGTGCACACAGCGGGGGCCGAGCCGCTGGCCCGCCAATTTGGCCGAGGTCACCGTCGCCGTGGTCAGCAGAAAGTTGCGCGACTGTCTGGCCGCGGCGAGTGCAGCGATCAAGGGGAGCACGGCGTTGGTCTCACCGATGCTGGCCGCGTGGAACCAGGCGAGCGGTCCGGGCGCCCGCTGCACGCTCGGTCGGCCGAAGCGCTCCCCGCGTCGTAGCGGCTCCTCTTTGCCGCGCCGTTCGCGGAGCAGCAGCAACGCCGGTGCGGCGGGCCGTGCCAGGCTGGTCAGCGTGCGATAGGCCTTGAGTCCAAGCCCGGGACCGCGGGTCGCGCGGTACGCCTGCCCGGGCGTGGCGCGCGCTGGGTCGGCGCCGGCGCGTTGATAGGCGCTCGCGGTCGCGGCGTTGAGGGAGGCCTCGACCTCGACGCGGTAGCGATCGAGGTCCTCAACCGCCGTCTCGCGCGGGACGTGCACCAATGGACCGACCGCGAAGCCGAGCCCCGAATACGGCAGATTGATCGTCATCCGACTCCACGTGTTGAGCGCGAAGTAACGCGAGGTGGCGATGGCCACCGGGACGATCGGCCGCCCCGACTGGCGCGCGACCATGACGATGCCGAGGCCCGCGCGGCGCGCCGCCCCGCCGGGAACGTCGGCGGTCATCGCCACGGTTCGCCCCTCGCGCAAGGCCTGCACGGCGGCCATGAAGGCGTGGCTGCCGCCGCGGTCCTTGCCCCGTGAGCCGGCGCCGGCGCCGCGGATCAGCTGCATGTCGAAGTGCCTGAGGGTTTCGGCCATGACCGCCGCGTCGCGGTGCCGCGCCAGCATGACGTCGGCGGGTAGGTAGGAGGGCTTGATGATCGGCAGCAATAGGAACTGGCCGTGCCACATGCCGAGAATGCAGGGGTGGTGGTGGTAGTGCGCCTCGAGGGTCTCGCCCATCTCCTTGGTCTGCCACGCCGTTTGCTCGACCCAGCGGATGTAGCGCGCAAAGGCGGCGCCGGCGAGCCGGGGGAGCAGTCTCGAGTGGTTGTGATCGTCCGCCATGGCGGCGCACCGTGCAGCGGGAGATGACGTGGAATGGGCGTCTCTATAGCCGATCTCGGCCCTGGTTTCGAATCATTCCCAGCACCGCAGCCGGGCGACCGAATGCCGCCCAAATGCCTCAGACGGCCTCGGTCGGCGCTACCCGCGCCTCGGCTGCCTCCTCGACGTCGAGCAGAACTTGCGCGCGGCACAGACGAGCGTAAATGTCGTCGCCGGCGAGCAGCTCGGCGTGGCTGCCCATCTCGACCAATCGGCCTTCGTCCATGACACAGATGATGTCGGCGCGCTGCACGGTGGACAGACGGTGGGCGATGACCAGGGTGGTGCGGTTGCGTGTGAACCGCGTCAGTGCCCCCTGCACGAGGCGCTCTGATTCGGTGTCGAGCGCGCTCGTTGCCTCGTCGAGCAGCAGGATCGGCGCATCTTTGAGGATGGCCCGCGCCAGCGCCACGCGCTGGCGCTGGCCGCCGGACAGCTTCAGCCCGCCGTCGCCGATCACGGTCGCGTAGCCCTGTGGCTGCGCCATGATGAAATCGTGCGCCGCGGCGGCCTTGGCCGCGGCGATGATATCGGCGTCGGTGGCCTCTAGCCGCCCCAGGGCAATGTTGGCGCGGATGGTGTCGTCGAACAGCGTTACCTCCTGGCTGACGATGGCGATCGTCTGCCTAAGGCTTGCGAGTGTCACGTCGCGTACGTCCTCACCGTCGATCAGGATCTTGCCGCTGCCGACGTCGAACAGGCGCGCAACGAGGTTGATAACCGTCGACTTGCCGGCGCCCGAACGGCCGACCAGCGCCGCCGTCTTGCCGCCGGGGACGAGCAACGTGAAATCGCTGAGCGCCGCAACGTTGCCGCCGCCGGCGTAGCTGAACCCGACATTGTCGAACCGCACCGCACCCTGTGTCACGGTGAGTGGCCGCGCGCTCGGGGAATCGCACACGGTCGGCTTCTCGTCGAGCAGCTCGTAGATGCGCTCTGCCGCCGCCAGCCCCTCGTGGGTTGCCGTCGTCACGGTACCAAGCGATTTGATCGGCTGTGCGGCCAGCAGCAGTGCCGCAACGAACCCCATGAAGTCACCGATCGTGCTCGTTCCGCGTGCGATGCGCCAGTAGGCGAAGGCAACCACGCCGGCGATGGCCAGGCCGGCCACCGCTTCCAACGCCGGGCCCATGCGGCCGCGCGCGCGCACCGCCTTCATGCGCAGCAGAAAGATCTGCTCGAAGCTGCGATTGAGGCGCTCGATCGCGTAGTTCTCGAGGCGGAACGACTTGATCAGCCGCGCCCCGGCGAGCTTTTCCGTCAACCCGGAGGTCATGCCGCCAAGCTCGTTCTGCGTGCGCCGCGCGACCGAGCGCAGCCGCCTGCCGATGCTGCCGAGCGGAAGGATGGCGAAGGGGAACGTGGCGAACACGATCAGCGTCAGGCGCCAGTCGAGATAGGCCATGGCGCCGAGCACGGCGAGCACCGACAGGCCGTCTTTGACGAAGGCGATCATCGCCACCTGGGCGGCCTGCTGCACCGCAGCCAGGTCGTTGGTCAGCCGCGATACCAGCTGCCCGGTCGTCTCGCGCGTCAGCCGGGCGAAGTCGCTGCCGATGAGGTGTGCAAATGCCGCCCTTTGGATGTCCGTCGTCATGCGCATGACGATGCGGGCGGCCGTCACCTGATGCAGATAGAGCAGCAGGCTGCGCGTCGCTGTTACTGCGACGATGGCGATCAGCACCCAGGGCAGGGCATGGCTGTCGGTCTTGAGCAGCGAGTCGAAGGAGTGCTTGATGACGACCGGATAGCCGCCCGTGGTTCCGGCCAGCCCGGCGGTAAAGAGGATGGCGAGAGTGATCTGCCGCCAGCGCGGCAGCAGCCAGTCAGAGACGAAGCGACGCAACGTCCCCTGCCCGTCGGCGGCGAGCAGGGGCAATGCTTTGCCGCCGGATCTTGACTTCTTGTGCACGGCTCTCCCGTCGCTGCTGCCCCCCGCACGTCACTCGCCTACCTATCAGGTCACCGACCCGCACGCCAACCGCCTGCCCGGCGCGTACCCAGCAAAGCGCCGCAACCGCGTTAGGCCCGGTATCGCTGCGCCGCACCCGTCCGTAA
>JBPYEF010000125.1:0-16748 GCA_051985875.1 Hyphomicrobiaceae bacterium | reverse complement strand
GAACGGTTCGCTATATCGGCAAGCGTCAGTCGTGCAGCAACGACCATTTTTGTAGCGGTTTCATCGGTATCGACTTCGAGATGCGGCAGGTTACCCAAATGGCTTGTGAAGGTCGTTCCGCTCAACGCGCCGGTTCCCGACAACCACAAGTGCGTGCCGGCGGCCAGGCCAGCAACGAGTTGCCCGTCCTGCAACGCGGGTCCGCAATTCGGGTTTTCATGAACATGAAAGGCATAGAGGCCCGGACGCAGGCGCCGCAAATTCGGTTTGAGAAACAGGGCCGTCTCTTTTCGGCCCGCGACGATGATTTCGCCGTTCTTAACGTTGAGGGTGCCGATGACCTCGCCGACGCCGCGCGTCGACGTCATCCTAACCGTGACAGTGACCTCGAGCGGATTTTGCGGCCAAGTCAAGAATTCGCTGAACGCATCGGCCTCCTGTGCGGCGGTCAGCTTGCGCGTATTGGTGCCCGTGCGCGCCAGGAACACGGCGAATTGTTGCCTGATGGCCGCCAGCGGCGAAGGATCAGGGTTCGGGGAGGTGGTTGCGGCCGATGTCGTAGCCAGGCCCGATACCTCCATGGCCGATGCCGGAGCCGTCACGAGCACCGTTCGTGCCTCGGCAACCACACTGCCATCGGCCTTGACGAGGCTAATGACGACGTCCGCTCGCCCCTGCACTGCGCGCGGCATGATGACCCCGAGGCGCTCGGTTTCAACCAACGGCACGGTCCAGATGCCAGGGGCCACTGCGTATCCCTGGGACAGGGCTGCGTATATCGGCACACCACGAACACGGATGGAGCCGTTCTTGGGGAGCAACTTCTTGGGCCCGACGCGAATCGAAAGTCGTGTTTCGGACGCCGGTACGGCAAATATCACGGGAGCGACATTGATCGCGGCGCGCGCTGCCTCCTGTGCCGACCCCGCCGTCATCCACGCACACGCGCCGAACGCGATGAGCAAGGTTATGGCTGCCGCCAACCCGATCGTCACGCGACGCGGCAGACGAGGCCAGCGGTACCGCTCGCGCCTCCTAGCGTCGACGCCGCCAACCCGAGCCCCGCACATACCGCTACGCGCCCCTCGATCCCTTCCCCGAACGCCCTATGCAGGATGCAGTGAATCAGATTGCTTGAGAGTGCCACAAGGCGTTGCGGCATTCCACCCGTCGCCAACGAGATGGCTGGCGGCGACCATGTTCCGGCAGCAAACCGACTCGGGGGCGTCAACCCTGGCGCGCCCGAGCATGCGCGCAAGGTTCGCACCGCGGTGCGACCAGCGTGTGAAAAATTGCCAGCGCTTGCAAAACGTGCCATCGGCGGATTCCCGTAAACGCGGCCAATGCCTACCGGCTTGCTGCCGCGCGCACCGAAGCGGTTCGCACTATCCGCTGCGATCCGGATCGCCCGAGCGCGTGTCGATGGCAGCTGACCGCCGTAACAGTCGCTCGGCCTCCCCGAAGCGACCCCTCGCTCTGAGAATTAGGCCGAGAATGCGCAAGTCGATCGCAACCCTGGGGTGGTTCGGCCCGAAGGCTTTGGCATCGATGGCCAGTGCGCGGCGCAAAAGCGGCTCCGCCTCTTGCGGACGGCCTGTGCTCCTTAGTACATCGCCCAACTTACTAAACAGCAGCGCGACGCTTGGATGCTCCGCTCCCAGTGAGCGTTCGTTGATCGCGAGCGCCCGCCGTAGCAGCGGCTCCGCCTCGGCAAGGCGACGGGTCGCACGGAGCAGAGCGATCAGGGAGTTGAGCGTCGCGGCAACGTCCTGGTGCCCACCGCAGAGCGCCTGGTCGTAGATGGTAAGCGCACGGCGTAACAGCGGCTCGGCCTCGGCATAGCGCCGTTGTCCCTGCAGGATCAATCCCAGATTGCTGAGCTGGACCGCAACGCCGGGGTGCTCGGGTCCATATACCTTCGCGGCGATGGCCAATGCGCGGCGCAGCAATGGCTCCGCGTCGGCGAGCCGATTGGCGGCACGCAGCAGCTCGGCGAGGTCGTTGAGGGCAGCGACGTAGGCGGGATCACTTTCGCCGACGCGGGCTCGCGTCGCGGCGGCATATTGCTCGGCCAGCGGGATCGCGTCCGCATACTCTCCGGCGTTGTACAGCGCGACCACGCGGCGGTTGAGCGCTTCGCGGTTCTCTTCGCATCGTGCTGGTGTCGGGCCGAGGCTTACCGCCGGCGCGGCCAGCACCCCACACGCCAGCACCATGCCCCGAACGAACCGCGACCAGCCCATGCTCCCGCCCGTCTGTGAACGCGCTAGCGCATCGCATACTCAAATAACAAATCGAAGTCACATGCGAGCGAGGGCAGCGACCTCGCGGTACAGCCGGGCATCGACCGATACGCCCGTGTGCTGAGCCTTCTGTCGCAGCCAAATGCGCCGCGTGCCGGGAAGCCGAACGGCACCGTGGCGGCCGAATTCCGCGGCGAGTGCATTGAGACGCTCGGCAAACACCGCAGGACCGGCAAATGCCCCGGGATCGATGGCGATCAGGAAATGGCCGACGGCGGGGGGCGGACCGTCGGCGGTGAGGAAGGAGCTTGCCTCGAACCCGAAGCGGGCGCCGGTCAGCGCCGCCGCCATCACCTCCACCATCACCGCGAGCGCCGCGCCCTTGGCCTCTCCGATCGGCTGCAGGGCACCCTTGAGCGCCGCGCGCGCGTCGGTGGTCTCGCGCCCCTCCTCATCGACCGCCCAGCCATGCGGCAGGACCTCGCCGCGTTGCGCGGCGAGGACGATCTTGCCGCGCGCGACACGGCTGAGCGCCAGATCGACGACGAGCGGCGCGCCTGCGCCTTGCGGCGCCGCGAAGGCGATCGGGTTGGTACCGAGCAGCGGTTGCTTGCCGCCCCACGCCGGCATGGCCTTCGGCGTGTTGGCGAAGGCCAGAGCCACCAGCCCGGCCTCGGCGAGCCGTTCGACGTGCCGTCCGGCAGCGCCGAAATGGTGCGAGCGCACGAACCCGGCGGCGGCGATGCCCGCGTCCCGGGCCATGGTCGCCAGGCGAGGAATTGCCATATCGAGCGCGGGAAAGGCGAAGCCGCAGGCCGCGTCGACGATCAGGCTGCCGCGGCGCGTGCGGCGCATCTTCGCTCGCGCGTGCCCGTCGACCTTGCCGACCCGCGCCTGCGCCGCATAGCTCGGCACCCGCGCCAGGCCATGCCCGCTCTGCCCGTCGATCTCGGCAGCGGCGAGCGCCCGGGCCACCGAACGCGCATTGTCGAGCGAGGTGCACGAGGCCACCATTGCCGCCGTGATCAGGTCTTCGAGCGCGGCAGGGCTCAGCTTGACGTCTTCGCTCATTGTGCCCATGCGCCAACTTTCGCGCGCGCCGTGGCGCGCCGGTCTCTCACGCAAACCCCAATCGGCTGCGCAGGTCCGCAAACATCTCGGCGCGCAACTCGACGCCGATTCCCGGCTCCTCATGCAGCCGGGCATAGCCATCGACAAGCACGAGGTTGTCGGCAAAGCCTCCATACGGCTGAAATACGCCGGGGTAGCTTTCGGACCCGCCGGTTTGCAGGCCCGCGGCGATGTTCAGCGCCAGTTGGTGGCCTCCGTGCGGAATGAGCCGCCGCCGCGACCAGCCCATCTGTTCGGCGACGGCGACAAAGCGCAGATACTCCGTCAGTCCATAGGCGAGCGCTGGATCAAGCTGTACCCAGTCGCGATCCGGGCGCAGCCCGGCATAACGCAGCAGGTTCCTGCCATCGATGGCGGAGAACAGATTCTCTCCCGTTGCCAATGCGCCGGGGTACTCCTGCGCCAGCACGGCGTTCAGGCGAAAGTCGAGCGGATCGCCCGCCTCTTCGTACCAGAACAGGCCATAGGGCCGCATCGCCGCGCCGTATGCCAAGGCGGTCGCCAGCGAAAAGCGGCCGTTGGCATCGACGGCGACGTCGGCGCCGGTGCCCGTGACCGCGATCACCGCCTCGATGCGCTGCAAATCCGTCGCCAGATCCGCACCGCCGATCTTCATCTTGACGATTCGGTAGCCTTGTTCGCGATAGGCGCGCATTTCCGCCTGCAAACCCGCACGTTCCTTGCCCGGGTAATAGTAGCCGCCGCCCGGATACACCAGTACGCGTTCGTCATAGCGCCCGGCGTTGTAACGCTCCGACAGCAGCCGCCACAGCGGCTGCCGGGCGATCTTGGCAACCGCGTCCCAGACCGCCATGTCGAGTGCGCCGGCCGCATGCGCCCGGTCACCGTGGCCACCCGGCTTCTCGTCTGCCATCATCGCCGCCCAGATCCGGCCGGGGTCGAGGTTTTCGTGCTCGGCATCGATCAGGCCCGCCGGGTCGGCGGCGAGAATGCGGGGGATGAAGCGGTCGCGCAGAATGCCTCCCTGGGCGTAGCGCCCGTTGGAGGTGAAGCCGTAGCCGATCACCGGGCATCCTTCACGGACTACATCTGTCTCGACCGCGACCACGCTGATGGTCATGCTCGAGAAGGCGATATAGGCATTGCGGATCTGCGAGGCGATCGGCGCGGAGGCCTCGCGAATGTTGGTGATCTTCATGCACGCAATCCGTTCGCTGGGGCGCTCGGCACCGGGTGCGGATGGGGCGCCGTCAGGTCCAAGGATCGAAGCGCGCCGGGCACGCGGCCGCTGCCGGTCGCAGGGTCCGCCTTACGCTCTGCAAAGCACGACGACGCCCGCCGGAGCAAGCCCGCAGGCTTGCGGCGCCGCTGCGCGCATCGCCCGCTGCTTGCTGCCGCATCAGGCGCTGCGATACAGCTTGGTCAGTGAGAACTCCCGGTGCCCCAAGCATTCCGCAGACGTCAGGCGCCCGTTGGCCGTGCGGACGATCATGTCGATCAGCGCATCGCCCGCCGTGTCCAATGTCTGCGCGCGCCGCAGGATGCCGGAAACGTCGACATCGATGTGCTCGCGCATCTCCCGCACGGTCTTCGGGTTGCCGGAGATCTTGATCACCGGCACGATCGGGTTGCCGATGATGTTTCCCTGCCCGGTCGGGAAGGCGTGCACCACATAACCGGCAGCGGCCATCAACGTCACGCACTCGGCGGCGGCGGAAGAGGTGTCCATGTAGTAGAGGCCGGGCCCCGCGGCGGGCGCCTCGGCCGGCTCGAGCACCTCGATGAAGCGACAGGTGCGGCCGATCTTCTCGAGGTTGCCGAGCGCCTTCTCTTCGATGGTCGTCAGCCCGCCGGCGATGTTGCCCTTGGTGGGCTGGCTCTCCGACAGATCATCGACCTTATGCGCCGCGATCACCTCCTCCTGATAGGCCGCAAACGTCCGCATCCATTTCTCGCCAATCCCGGCGTTGACCGCCCGCGCCTGGGCAATGTGCTCCGCGCCGGTGATTTCGGAGGTCTCGCCGAAGCAGCCGGTAACGCCCATTGGGATCAGCTTGTCGTACATGTTGCCGACCGTCGGGCAGGAAGCGAGCCCGGTCGTCGTGTCGCTCTCGCCGCATTTGGTCGACACCCACAGATCGCCAATGCCGCATGGCTCGCGCTCGAGCTCGGACGCCCACTGCAGGAATTCCTTTGCTCTGTGTGAGGCCTTGGCAATGGTGGCGATGTCGCCATGACCCTCGATGCCGAACCCCTCTACCGGTTTGCCGGTCTTGGCAATGCCGTCGACCACGCGCTTGGTCCACCCCTCCTCGATGCCGATAACGACAACCGCGGCAACGTTCGGGTTGCAACCGGTTCCGATCAGCGTGCGGAAGAAAAGATCAAGATCGGCACCAAACTGCAACCGCCCGTAGGCGTGTGGGACGGCGAGCGTGCCCTTGATGTTGTTTGCCACCGCCTCCGAGGCGGCGTTGGACAGATCGTCGAGCGGTAGGATCAGCACGTGATTGCGCACCCCGACGCGTCCATTCTTCCGCCGCCAGCCGCGGAATTGCAGGGCGTCCTTGGCGTGGCGGCTTGCAGGCGGTTTGCGTGCCATCGGTTGTCCTCACCAGCGCTTGGTCTTGAGGTTCTGCACGTGCACGTGCGTGCCGACACCGGCATCGGCGGCCATGCGGCCGATATCCTCTCCGTACTTGATGACGGTATCGCCCGCCTTGAGCGGCTTGAGCGCCACCTTGTGTCCGATCGGAATGTCCTGCGCGGCCTTCAGCGACATCGTCGTGTCGGTCTCGGTGATGACGCCGAGCATTTCCGTCCCCGCCCTCAGGCCTTCGACGACAATCACCCCGACGTTGTCCTTCGGGCTGTGGACCAAGAAGTGTGGTTCGGCCACGGGCGTCCCCCTTCGTGCACGCGCCCTGCTCCTGGCGCAATGCGCCAATCTTATATAAGATGCGACGATCGATCCAGGTGCGTCTTGCCGCAAAGGAAAGGCTCAGCGAGCGATGCGCGCGCGTGACCGAGAAGACACCCGCCCGCTGTACGCGCGTGTGCGCGCAGGCCTGCTGCAGCGCATCCGCTCGGGCGAGTGGAAACCCGGTCAGCTGATTCCCAACGAATTCGAAATTGCCGCCGAATTTGGCGTCAGCCAGGGGACCGCGCGCAAGGCGGTCAGCGAGCTCGCCGCCGAACAGTTGCTGACGCGCCGCCAGGGTCGTGGGACATTCGTCGTCGCCCATACACCCGCAGACGTTCTGTTTCGCTTTTTCAGTATGTTCGACGCGCGCGGCACGCCGCTCACCCCGGACAGCTGCGACATCCATGCGACGACCGCGCCGCGACCAAGCGAGGCGGAACGCGCGACCCTGCTGCTCGACGATGACAGCGCGGTGACGCGCATCACCCGCACGCGCACGTGGCAGGGCAAGCCCTTCATTGTGGAGACGATCTCCCTCCCGGAGAGCCGTTTTCCCGGGCTTGCGGTGCGTACCGATATTCCGAACACACTCTACGATCTCTTCCAACGCAATTACGGCGTGATCGTTGTGCGTACCGATGATCGTCTCAGTGCCGTCGCCGCCGCTCCGGAGCAGGCGAGCACGCTCGGCGTCGCGGTTGGCGCGCCGCTGCTCAAAATCGACCGCATCGCCTTCACGCTCGACGATCAGCCGATCGAATGGCGGGTGAGTTTCTGTCACCTGCCCGACGCTCACTACCTCTCGCACAACCGCTGAAAACTGGCGGCGCCGCGCTGCGGGGCAAAAAGGGGGTGCGGGGGGCCGCTGAAACGGCATTGCGCGCACCGTTGTCCCGAGGGAACGGCATTGCGCACTCGCTTTATTCCGAAGTAAGGCATCCTTCTCGGCCTTCGCAACCTCTGCGCGCACGCAGGGCAAGGAATGCAAATTTAGCAAAGCGCATTCGCCATTCCGCCAGCGTATGCTGCCAGTGCGGCAGATCACCCCGCACCGTCTGCCGCAACGGGGGGGGCCGGTTTCGCTCGCTATGTGAGCCGGTCCCTTCCCCCGTCAGCTGCGGCTTGTGCTCGCGACGCCCCCGGGGCGCACGCGCGCATGCAGGCCGCGTGCGCTTTTGCAACACTCCGGGTTTTTTCCTCGGCTGTGCCCTGCAGCACAGTCTCCGGCGCGCGCGGGTCGCAGAATTACACCGTTGATTGCGGGCGGAACCGGCATGGCTATCCATGCCGTGGCCGGGTGCGGGGGCCTGGGGTGCGGTGCCGAGTGGCGTCGCACCCCAAGTCGTTTCCGGCCGGTTGGCCAATTTGATCAGGCGAGCCTGATCGGGCCAATATTAGCGCACCGCCGGCGCAAAAATCTCAGCTCGGCGTCGCAATCGTTTCGCCGATGGCGGCAAGTTCGTTGGCGCGCAAGATCGTGATCTGGGCGCCGCTTGTCTTGATGACGCCCGCCGTCTTCAGGCGCGCGAGCTGACGGCTGACATTGGCCCGCGAGAGGGCAAGGTGCTTGCCAAGCTCTTCCTGGGAGATCGTCAGCTTCAGGCTGACGCCGTTGCCGTCGGCATGCCCGTGCTGCCGGGCAAGGCGCAGCAGGCCGCGCGCCATTCGCCCGCGCATCGCCAGCGTGTTGTCCTCGATCATCGCCGCGCCGAGGCGAATCTTCTCACACAGCGCGCCGATGATTTCGAACATTGCCCGGGGATAGTTGAGCAACGTCGGCCGCAGGTCGCTTGCATGCACGACAAACGCCTCCAAGTCCTCCAGGGCGACCGCATGGGCCGCCCGCTCGTTGCCGTCGAGCGCGGAGATCTCACCGAAGATATCGCCCTCGGCGAGGAAGTGCAGGACGATCTCCCTGGCGTTGGCACTGACATTGGTAAGTTTGGCACGGCCGGTAATCAGCACCATCATGCAGTCGCCCGGGTCGCCGCGACGGTAGAGGATTTCTCCCTTGGCAAACCTTCGCACTTGGCCCTTGCGCAACAGCGCGTCCAGTGCCTCTTCGGGTAGTCGCCGGAGGAATGCGTTCTTCACCAGTAAGGGCCGCACGCGTAGCCAATGCCGCGACTTGGGACCCATGTCTTGCTTGCCCAATCGTTAAAAAACGCGGCACTGCTCGCCAGGTCACGGTTGTATACCGCTGCCAAGACAGTGCGGCGCGCACCCTCGCCCTATGGCCAAAATCTAATCTGAGGTCGACGGCGGGTCAAACCGCCGGCGCCGATGCGGCAGCGGGGCGCCGCGCCTGTCTTGCGAGGTGCGGGCCTTACTTCTTGCGGAAAGTGTCGAGCTTGACGATCTTGCCGTCATTGGCGGCGGGCGCCGTCTCGGGGCGCTTGACCGTCGGGGGCGGCTCGATCCTTTCGCCCGGGCGTTCGCCGGCCTTGTCTCCCGTCGCGCGGCGCAGGCTGCGCGGCTTCTTCTCCGCCCGATCGCGCGCGCCCTCGGTACTGCGAGCAATTACCGGAGGCCGTCCTTCCCTCCCCGAAAGCCTGTCGGGTACGCCGGCCGCCTCGTTCTCCTCGAACTGCATGCCATAAGGGACGCTCGGATCGAAGAACACCTTAATTGCAGCGAAGGGAATGCAAAGCCGTTCTTCGATGCCATCAAAGGTGAGCTTCACCTCGAAGCGGTCCTCGCTGACTATCAGATTCCAGAAGCGGTGCTGTAGCACCACGGTCATCTCTTCCGGGTACTTCTGCATGAGCCGCTTTGAAAGAACCACGCCGGGAGCATCGGTGCGGAAGGCGATATAGAAATGATGCTCCCCGGGCAGCCCGGATTTGGCCACGCGCCCGAGCACGCTGCGCACGACCCCGCGCATCGCCTCCTGAGCCAGCGCCTCGTAGTCGATTTCCCGCTCGCTCGTCATCGCAGGTAGCACACCACGCGCCCCCAGCGCGGCAGATAAAGTGGAGGGCTTCTGTTGCCCGGTGCCCTCCGAAACCGCGCCTGGCGTTGCTACACGTCAGGACTTGAGTTTAGGCTGATCGCGCCGCGTTACGCAGCGAGAGCGGCCTCAGCATAGTTGTCATTGGCAACTATTCTGATTGACCCGATAACGGCGGTATCATGCCGAGCGAAAGCGCGCCCTTTACACCCTCGTCGATCCTATTTCGCCCCCATCAGATGCCGCCGCTCAAGGCCGACCGCCGCGGCGAGTGCTGCCCGGCCGCGGCATTTGGTGGAGGCGCCGGGTACTGCCCCCGGGTCCGATAGGCTTATTACGACGTCCATTTATCGCCATAGTCGGACGAATCCGACGCCCGCAATATAGGAAGCTAGCGCGGCAATTGAAAGCTTCCCGCAGGGCGGAAGTTGTTATCTAACAGGGCAAGCGAGCCGGAGACACAGTGTGGAAACCTCGATGCCCTCCCGGCCCGGTCTGGTACGCGGCCCGGCAGCCTATAGCCCGAAAACGCCGTGGCGCCCACTTGGAGCGGTGGCCGCGACGATCGCCATTATCGTCATCGGCATTGTCACGGCTGCCCTGTTTCTCGGGTCGACCACGCTGCAGGGCTTGTTTCCGAGCGCGCGCCTGTTTGACCAGGAAACCGCGGTACTGGCGACGCTCGGCCTCTGGCAGGTGCTGACCGTCCTCCTGACCTTGGCCGCCAGCCGCCTGTTTGGCGGCCGGGTACGTGACGTGCTCGCCTTGGACGCCCCGGCGGGGACGCCGCTCGTCTACTTGAAGGCGTTGGTTCCAATGTTGCTACTGCAGCTGGTGGTGAGCGCCGTTCAGTACGCGATCGGCAACGCCGACCGGTTTGCGGACCTGCGTCCGATGGTGCAGCTCATCGGCGGCCCGCAGTGGCTGCTCGCCCTGGCGGTCATCGGTGTCGGCGCCCCGCTTTCGGAGGAGCTGCTGTTTCGTGGCTTCTTGTTCTCGGCCCTGGCCCGAAGGCTGGGCCCCGCCGGCGCGGGCCTGGCGACCTCATTGGCTTGGACCGCTATGCACTATGGCTACACGGCCATCGGCCTTGCCGAGGTCTTCCTGGTCGGCCTGTTATTTGCCTGGCTGCTGTGGCGTACGGGCAGCCTGCGGGTGGCGATCTTCTGTCATGCGCTCTACAACTCCCTGATCGTCCTGGTGCTACGCTACGTGCCGCTGCCGGCCTGACGCTGTAGCCAGCATGCCGGCGCAGGCGGGCGTTCGAGGAAGGCGCCGCGAATCACACTATCTAACTGCCCATGCAGCAGTACCTTGATCTCATGCGCCGCGTGCGCACCCAGGGCGTGTCCAAGAGCGATCGTACCGGCACCGGCACCCTCAGCATCTTCGGGCACCAGATGCGCTTTGACCTGAGCGACGGGTTCCCGCTGGTGACCACCAAGCGGGTGCACCTCAAGTCCATCATTCATGAGCTGATTTGGTTCCTGCGCGGCGAAACCAATATCCGCTATCTCACCGCCAACGGCGTCTCGATTTGGGACGAGTGGGCCGATGCCGATGGGGAACTCGGTCCCATTTACGGGCGCCAATGGCGTTCCTGGGCCGCTCCCGATGGGCGCACGATCGACCAGATCGCCGAGGCGGTCGCAACGTTGAAGACCGATCCCGACAGCCGTCGCATCATTGTCACAGCCTGGAACCCGGCCGACATCCCGGCGATGGCCCTCGCACCCTGCCATTGCCTGTTCCAGTTTTATGTCGCCGGTGGCCGGCTTTCCTGCCAGCTGTACCAGCGCTCGGCCGATGTGTTTCTCGGCGTGCCGTTCAACATCGCCAGCTACGCGCTCCTCACGCTGATGATGGGACGGGTCACCGGCCTAGCGCCGGGCGAGTTGATCCACACCTTCGGCGATGCGCACCTCTATCGCAATCATCTCGCACAGGCGGATCTGCAGCTTGCTCGCGCGCCGCGCCAGCTGCCACGCTTGCTGATCAATCCCGTCAGATCGCTGTTCGATTTCACCAGTGCCGACTTCACGCTCGTTGGCTACGACCCGCACCCCCACATCAAGGCCGAGGTGGCGGTGTGACCGGAACGGCGCGCGTTGTCTTTGCGCTCGCGGCCGCCGAAAACGGCGTCATTGGCCGTGCGGGACGATTGCCTTGGCATCTGCCCTCAGACCTCCGGCACTTTCGCGCGCTTACCCTTGGCAAGCCGTTAATCATGGGGCGTAAGACCTATCAGTCGATAGGCAGGCCCCTCGAGGGGCGCGACACAATCGTGCTGAGCCGGAGTGCCGGCTCCTACCCGCCTGGAGTTCGCGTCGCAACCAGCCTCGAAGAAGCGCTTTCGCTCGCACGTTCGCTGGCGCAGGCGCGCGGCGCGGAGGAAATCGTGGTCATCGGTGGAGTGGATGTGTTTCGTGCAGCGCTTGCACATGCGCAGCGCATCTATTTAACCCTCGTGCACGCGTCGCCTGCCGGGGATCAGCGCGTTGCCCCCTTTGCGCCCGAGACGTGGCGCGAGATCGCGCGCGAGCCGATGCTACGGGGCCCGGGCGATGAGTTTGCCGCCGAGTTCCTGATCCTCGAGCGCGCATCGCCACCAAAGCGGTTGGCCTGAACGCGGTTACGCATTGCAACGCCGTCATTTGCGCCCCTCCCTGCGAATGGCATATAAGCGACCCAGCCGAGAAATCTCCTTTGGGAACAGGGGCTCGGGGTACGCCAGGTCCTTGCGGACCAAAGCGGGCCGCGACCGAGAGCCGCGCACCCACCGGGAGATTGGGCCGAGACATCGGGCAGCGTTTTTGGGCTAGGAGATAGAGCCCGGACACTGGGCCAAGATCCTGGGCCAAGATCCTGGGCCAAGACGCTTGGGCCAGGACGTTGGGGCTAGGACGCTGGGGCCGGATGCGGCCGGGAATCTGGGCCAGCTGCTGGGCGAAATCCCCCGATACCCGGTGGGCGACCGGCTACAAGACCGGGGCGTGACGGCGAAGCCGACCCGCAGCGCGATGCCACCCGGGCGAGCGCTGACGACCGGAATAGGCGAGAAGGGCAAGGGTAATGCCGTGGAGTAATCAGAATGGTGGTGGCGGCCGCAGGGGCGGTCCTTGGGGGCAGGGGCCTTCCGGCGGTCCACACGGCCAGCCGGACCTCGAAGAGCTCTTGAAGCGGAGCCAGGATAGGCTCAAACAGGTGATGCCTGGCGGCGGCTCGGGGCTGCCCGGATCCATCATCTTCCTCTCCGTCATCGTGTTGGCGGCGTTGGTTGCCTTCTACGCTTTCACCTTCAAAGTGGGCGCGGACGAGCTCGGCGTGGTCATGCGCTTCGGCAAGCCGGACCGCCAGGAGGCACCCGGCTTGCATTTTCGCCTGCCTTATCCGTTCGAGGAGGTGAGGCTGCCGAAGGTGACCCGTCAAAACATCATCGAAGTCGGAATGCACTCGGTCGCGAGCGGAACCTACTCAGGCAGCGTACGCGATGTCCCGGAAGAAAGCCTGATGCTGACGGGGGACGAGAACATCGTCGACGTGGACTTTGTCGTCTTCTGGCGCATCAAGGACGCCCAGGAATACCTGTTCAACATTCAGAACCCGGAAATTACCGTCAAGGAGGTCTCCGAGAGCGCCATGCGCGAGATCGTCGGTCAATCCAACATCCAGCCGATTCTGACCGAGGCGCGCCAGAAGACCGAGCAGTCGGTACAGCGGTTGATCCAGGCGACGCTCGATTTCTACAAGGCCGGCATCCGCGTCGACCAGGTGCAGTTGCAGAAGGTCGACCCGCCGGCGCAGGTGATCGATGCTTTCCGCGACGTGCAGGCCGCCCGTGCGGACAAGGAACGGCTGCAGAACGAGGCGGCGGCCTACGCCAATCGCGTCGTTCCCGAGGCGCACGGCGACGCCGAGCGCATCCTGCAGGCGGCCAAAGCCTACCGCGAGCAGACTGTGGCCGAGGCAACCGGGCAGGCCGCGCGCTTTCTCAAGGTCTATGAGGAGTACAAGAAGGCGCCCGACGTGACGCGCAAGCGCATGTATCTCGAAACCATGGAACGCGTGCTCGCCGGCACGGACAAGATTATCCTTGACAACAAGGGCGGCCAGAACGTCGTCCCATACCTGCCGCTCGATCAGCTGCAGAAGAGCAAAGACGGAGCCAAGTAATGTTGCGCGCGCTCTCCGCGGCCCTGGTGGTGGCCATCGGCGCCATCCTCGCCATTGCCTATTTTGCCCTGTTCATTGTGCACGTCAACGAACAGGCGATCGTGCTCGAATTCGGCAAGCCGGTCAAAATCATCAGCGAGCCCGGATTGTTCTGGAAGACTCCCGTGGTGCAGACCGTCGACTATTTCGACAAGCGCATCCTCGATCTCGATACCGCCTCGCAGGAGGTCACCGCTTCCGATCAGAAGCGCCTGGTGGTCGACGCCTTCGCGCGCTACCGCATCGTCAACCCCCTGCTGTTCTATCAATCGGTGCGCGACGAGCGCAATGTACGCACCCGGCTCGGTCCGATCATCGAGTCGTCCTTGCGGCGCGTGCTCGGCGGCGCCACCTTCTCCGATGTCGTGCGCGACAAGCGCGAGGCGCTGATGAAGAGCATCGCCCAGCAGGTCAACGAGGAGGGCAAGGACTTCGGCCTCGAGGTGGTCGACGTGCGCATCAAGCGCGCCGATCTACCCGAGCAGAACTCGAAGAACATCTACGACCGCATGCGCGCCGAGCGTCAGCGCGAGGCCGCCGAATTCCGCGCCGAGGGGACCGGAGCGGCGAGCCGTATCCGCGCCAATGCCGATCGCGAGGTCACCGTAATCAAGGCGGAAGCCAATCGCGAGGGTGAGCGAACGCGCGGCGACGGCGATGCGGAGCGCAACCGCATATTCGCCGATGCTTACGGTCGCGATCCGGACTTTTTCGCCTTCTATCGTTCCATGCAGGCCTATGAACAGGGTATCCGCCCCGGTGACACCCGCATGCTGCTCTCCCCCGACAGCGAGTTTTTCAAATATTTCACTAATCCGGCCGGCACGCCCGCGGCCGCGCAGCCCAATGGCCAGCCGAAAAAATGAACGACGTTGGCGCCGCGCTCGGACTGGTGCTGGTGATCGAGGGTCTGCTGTGGGCGGCGTCGCCGCAGCTCGGTTTGCGGCTGCTTGCGGTGGCGGCCCACACGCCTGAGCCTACGTTGCGCGCCGCCGGCGCCCTCGCGGTCGCCGCGGGGTTCGTGCTCGTTTGGCTGGCCCGGGGTTGAGGCGAAGTCGTTGACACGGCGCGTGTCGCCGCCGATAGGCTCGGGGTGGCCAGCGCGGAAGGTCTAGGAGAAATGCCCATGCCAAGGCCCGTAGCATCCGCCATCGTCGTAGCGCTACCCCTCGCGCGCCGCGGCGCGGCGGCCCTCGCCGCCGTCCTGTGGCTGTTCGCGCCGGCCGCCGCCGAGACGCGCAACGGACCGACCAGCGTGGCCCCGATCGCGGAGCGGCTGATTGACGCCGTGGTCAACATTGCTACCAGCCAGACGATGAAGGGGCCGGAAGGCGTGCCGCTGCCACGTGTGCCGAAGGGCGCGCCGTTCGAGGAGTTCTTCGATGACTTCTTCAACCACAAGGGCGGCAGATCGCCGGGCGAGCACAAGGTCTCTTCGCTCGGGTCGGGTTTCGTCGTCGACGGTAAAGAGGGGATCGTCGTCACCAACAACCATGTCATCGAGGGTGCGGACGAAATCGTCGTTAATTTCCACGACGGCTCCAAGCTCAAGGTCGACAAGGTGCTCGGCAAGGACAGCAAGACGGACCTCGCCGTGCTGAAGGTGACGCCCAAGAAGCCGCTGGCGAGCGTCGCGTTCGGTTCCTCCGACCATCTCAGGGTCGGCGATTGGGTGATGGCGATCGGCAATCCGTTCGGGCTCGGCGGCTCGGTCACGCTCGGCATCATTTCCGCCAAGCAACGCGACATCAACTCCGGACTGTATGACGATTACTTGCAGACTGACGCGGCGATCAACAAGGGCAACTCGGGCGGCCCGCTGTTCAACATGGATGGCGAGGTGATCGGGGTGAACACGGCGATCATCTCTCCGACCGGGGGCTCGATCGGCATCGGCTTTGCCGTACCCTCGGACACGGCGATGGTGGTCATCGACCAACTGCGTCGCTTCGGCGAGGCGCGCCGCGGCTGGCTCGGCGTCAAGATCCAGACCCTGTCGGAAGATATCGCTGAGGCCCAGGGCGTGCAGGAAAACACCGGCGCAATCGTCGCCGGCGTGACCCCCGGCAGCCCCGCGGCCAAGGCCGGTATTCACGACGGCGACGTGATCCTCAAGTTCGACGGCAAAGAGGTAACGAGCATGCGCGGGCTGCCGCGCCTGGTGGCGCTCACCCCGGTCGGCAAGGACGTCGACGTCGAGGTCCTGCGCAAGGGCGAGCACCTGACAATCAAGGTGGCGATCGGGCGTCTCGAAGAAGACGACGATGTCGCCAAGCCGACCAGCAAGGAGACGCCGAGGGAAGGGCCGAAGGGCAAGGGAAGGCCGCAAAAGGAGGGCAAGACGCATGCGCCTGGAATGATCGGCCTGGTACTGGCACCGCTTACCGACGAGCTGCGCACCAAGCACAGCATCGCTGGCTCCGTGCAGGGCCTGCTCGTGCTCGAGATCGACCCCGCGAGCCCGGCGGCGGAAAAGGGCATCAAAGTGGGGGACGTGATCGTCGAGGTGGCGCAGGAGGCGGTGAGCTCGATTGATGACGTTGCGCGCGGTGTCGACAAGGTAAAAAAGGCCGGGCGCAAAGCCGTACTGTTGCGCGTCGAGGACGGCAAGGGCGACCTGCGCTTTGTAGCGATCCCCGTGCAGTGACCGTGCGCCGGTGATGAGCGAGGGGAAGGGTACAACTTGAAATGTGGGGAAGCGTGTGTCTGAGCGCCACAGCCTGATGGATGCGATCGGCGATTCAATCGCGCCGGTGCATAGCGATGGCTACAAATTCCTCGCCATCGGTGCCGTCCTGACGCTGCTCTTGTTTCTGCTGTTTCCGCCGCTCGCCTGGCTGGCGGCGCTTGGCACGGCATTCGTCGCCTTTTTCTTCCGCGACCCTGTGCGCGTCACGCCGCTGCGCGAAGGTCTCGTGGTTGCACCCGGCGACGGGCGCATCGCCGCGATCGAAAGCGTTCGCCCTCCTCCCGAACTGGGGTTCGGCGAAGCAGAACGCGTGCGCATTTCGACCTTCCTTTCGCTGTTCGACGTGCACATCAACCGCGTGCCGGTTGCGGGTCGCATCACGCGCTCGATCTATGTGCCCGGCAGCTTCCTCAACGCTGCGCGCGACAAGGCGAGTGAGGACAACGAGCGGCGTGCCATCGTCATTACCACCCCGGCTGGAGTCGACGTCGCGGTAGTGCAGATTGCCGGGCTGATCGCACGGCGCATCGTTACTGTGGTCCGGGAAGGCGAGGGCGTCGGCGTCGGGCAGCGGTTGGGCCTCATTCGCTTCGGCTCGCGCGTCGACGTCTACCTGCCGCCCGGGCGCGGCGCCCTGGT
>JBPYEF010000124.1:0-3032 GCA_051985875.1 Hyphomicrobiaceae bacterium | reverse complement strand
GTCGACCCGGAAGGTGCGCGCGAGCGCCGCGATCACTGGGAGAAGACGGCGCACGCCCTGCTCACCGGCGCGATCCTGCACGTGCTCTATGCGGAAGCGGATAAGACGCTGACCCGCGTCGCCTCCTTCCTCGCCGATCCCTCGCGCACGATCTACCGCACGCTCTCGGTGATGTTGTCGACCAACCACCTAGGCACTCCCGAGCGTCCGCAGGTGCATCCAGTCGTCGCCTCGATCGCTCGCGAGCTCCTCAACAAGTCCGAGAACGAGCGCTCGGGTGTGGTGTCCACGGCGATGAGCCTGCTCGGGCTCTACCGCGATCCGCTCGTCGCTGCCAATACCGCGCGCTCCGACTGGCGCATAGCCGATATCGTCGATGGCGCGCGGCCCATCACGCTATACTTGGTCGTTCCGCCCTCCGATCTGTCGCGCACGCGCCCCCTGGCACGGCTGATTCTCAACCAGGTCGCCCGCCGCCTCACCGAGTCGCTGCCCGCAGACGCCGGGGCAGCGGAACGCCAGCTGCTGTTGCTGCTCGATGAGTTTCCGGCCCTCGGCCGGCTCGACTTCTTCGAATCCTCCCTCGCCTTCCTCGGCGGCTACGGGGTGCGCGCGTTTCTGGTGGCGCAGTCGCTGCATCAGATCGACAGGGCGTACGGGCTCAACCACGCGATTGTCGACAACTGCCACGTGCGCGTCGCCTTCGCGCCCAACGATGAGCGCACGGCGAAGCGGCTATCGGACGCGCTCGGCACGGCGACCGAGCTCCGCGTGCAGAAGCATCACTCGGGCTCCCGGTTCGCCGCCTGGCTCACGCACGTGTCGGTCTCGCCGCAGCAAACGCCGCGGCCGCTGCTCACCCCCGGGGAGATTCTGCAGCTGCCGGCAAGCGATGCCCTGGTGCTGATCTCGGGTACGCCGCCGATCCGCGCCAAGAAGCTCCGCTACTTCCGTGATCGCAACTTCCTGCTGCGCCGCCTGCCGGCGCCAAGCTCAGCCCGCACGGCCAAGATGTTGGCCGCGCGCCCCCACGACTGGGAGGGCAGGGTCGCTGGCGTACACGCCGCGCTCTGTCGCGCCGCTTGTGCGCCACAGGGCGTTGCAGGCGAGGTCCCCGCCGGCGCGCCCGCCGATGCCCCAGCCCGTGCGCCGCGCGGGGCCCTCGCCCTCCTCGCCGAGGACGCACAGCCGGAGCAGAGCATCGAAGAGGCCGCCCGCCTCGGCGATGACGACACCGGCGTCGACTTTCCGGGAGGCGTGCGCCTCTGATGCGGAACAAGAAGCGCTACAACATCTATTTGTCGCTGCCGCTTGCACGCAAGCTCGACTTCGTCGGCCAAGTGCCCGGCGCGAAATCCGCCCTGATCGAGGAGGCGCTGCGCGCGCGACTCGAGCCGGAGCAGGTGCCCGGCGCCAATGAGGTGCTGGTGCGGCGCCTGAACGAACTGCACCGCATTGTCGGCGGCATCGGCCGCGACGTGGCAATCGCCACCGAAACGCTGGCGCTGTTCGTGCGCTACTTCCTGACCATCACGCCGCCGCTGCCGCAGAGCGAGCAGGAGCCCGCGCGGTTGCTCGGCAAGGAACGCTTTCAGGTATTCGTCGCTCAGATAGGGCGGCGGCTCGCCGGCGATCAGCGGCTGGTCGCGGAGGTGCTGGCGTCGATTGCCAGCAACAAGCCCGATCTGTTTGCGGTCGCTGCCGGCGAGACAGCGCAAGCGGTGCCCGACCCCGAACCCGCACCCGCCCCCTCCCAGGAAGAAAGCGCGCACGCCGATGCCGCCGCGCCCGCAGCCGCGCACGAACTGCTGCCGGAGGATCGCACCCATGGCTGACCTCGTCTGCCTTGCCGCCGCCAAGGAGGCGCTGGCGCGCCGCCGGCAAATGCTGCGCACGGCGTTCGGCCCGATCATCGCCGCAGCGCTTGCCGATCCGAGCGTGATCGAGGTGCTCGTCAATCCCGACGGCAGGCTCTGGGTCGAACGCGCCCGCGGGGGTCGCCGCGACAGCGGCGAGCGCATCGGCAGCGCCGAAGCCGAGCGCATCATTCGCCTCATTGCCGCGCACGTGCGCCGCGAGGTCGGCGCCGCGGCGCCACTGCTCTCCGCCGAGCTCCCCGAAACCGGCGAGCGCTTCGAGGGCGTCCTGCCGCCGGTCGCCTGCGCCCCGTGCTTTGCGGTGCGCAAGCCGGCCGAGGTGCTTTACCGCCTCGCCGATTACGTTGCCGCCGGCATCATGGCGCCGGCACAGGCAGTTCAGCTCATTTCTGCCGTGCGCGCGCGCAAGAACATCCTGGTCGTCGGTGGCACGTCTTCGGGCAAGACCACGCTCGTCAATGCGCTGCTCGCGGAAGTCGCCGAGCTCGATGAGCGGATCGTCATCCTCGAGGACACCCGCGAGCTCAGGTGTGCGGCCGCCGACTGCGTTGCCCTGCGCACCAAGCCCGGCGTCGCCACGCTCGCCGATCTCGTGCGCTCGACCCTCCGCCTGCGCCCCGATCGCATCATCATCGGCGAGGTGCGCGGGCCCGAGGCCCTGGACATGCTCAAGGCCTGGAACACCGGGCATCCCGGCGGGATCACCACCGTGCACGCCAACTCCGCGGCAGCGGCACTGCTGCGCCTCGAGCAATTGGTGCAGGAGGCGGTGCTCACCGTGCCGCGCGCGGTGATCGCGCAGGCAATCGACCTGATCGCCTTTCTCGAGGGGCGTGGCGCCGGACGCCGGCTCGCACGCCTGTCCGCGGTCGCTGGCCTCGATTGCGACGGCAACTACGTGCTGACCCCAGCCGCCGATGGCGCGCCCGACCTTCAACACCAACCCCCAGCCGAGGAGCACAGACCATGCTGATGACATACGGCACCACCGCTGCACACGCTCGCTCAACCCCCCGCATTTTCACGCGCCCATGGTCATTGCCTCGTCCAGACGGTGGCTCCGACCCTGACAAGGACACTGGGTCTGGGCCCGACGCTGGTCGAGACTCTGGTCGAGACTCTGGTCCAGATTCTGGCCCAGATTCTGGCCCCGGC
>JBPYEF010000123.1:0-9262 GCA_051985875.1 Hyphomicrobiaceae bacterium | reverse complement strand
CACCGTGCAACTGTCAGCTCCCCGCAGCGCTAAGAAGAGCGCGACGCGCGTGCGGACGTGCTGACCGCTGGCTCGTGGCCGGCATGTACCTGGTTAACGGGTTGGGTTAAAACGGCCACATCGTAACGCTTCGTTAACCCTGGCGCGCGATCGTTGGCCGCTTTGCCGCCGAGCCGAAGGCGTAATGCCCGTGGGCACCCCGCGCCAGCAAGACATGGAAGCCATCGACGCCACGTCTTCCATGGAAGTCCTGCCTGCAGACGGCGCGCACTGCCTCGGGAGCGCCGCAGAAGCCGTCGCGGACTGGCTCGCGCACCTGCAGCACGAGCGCGCGGCGAGCGGCAATACGCTCGCCGCCTACGAACGCGATCTGCGGCAATTTTGCCTGTTCTTGCGCGCCGAGCAGGGCGCGCCGCCGACCATCGCCGATCTCGCCGGCCTCGACGTCAAGCGCTTTCGCGCATTTATGGCAGCGCGGCGTCGAGCCGGCTTCAGCGGCCGTTCGCTGGCGCGGACCATGTCGGCGTTGCGCGCCTTCTTCCGTTGGCTTGAGGCCCGTGAAATCGTCAGCAACGAGCGCGTACTCTACGTCACGTTGCCGAAGGTGGCCCACGGCGTGCCAAAGCCCCTCACGCAGGCCAAGGCGGCCGCGGTGGTTGGCCCTGCGGTATCGGCCGACGGCGATTGGATCGCGGCACGCAACCGGGCTATCGTGCTGCTGCTCTATGGATCCGGACTGCGCATTTCCGAAGCGCTGGCGATTACCCCGCGTTCGGCGCCGATGCCCGGTTGCGATACCCTGCGCATCCTCGGCAAGGGTGGCAAGGAACGGCTCGTACCGGTGCTGCCGGTGACGCAGGCGGCACTCGCCGCCTACGCCGCCCTGTGCCCCTATACGCTCGAAGCCGACGCGCCGCTATTTCGCGGTGCCAAGGGTGGTCCAATGCGCGCACGCATAATGCAGCTGCTGCTCGAGGGGCTGCGCACCGCGCTCGGGCTGCCGCGCACGGCGACGCCGCATGCTCTGCGTCACTCCTTTGCCACGCACCTGCTGTCGGCCGGCGCCGACCTGCGCCAGATCCAGGAACTGCTCGGTCACGCCAGCCTGTCGACCACGCAGGTGTATACCGAGGTCGACCGCGAGCGCCTGCTTGCGATCTACGACAAGGCGCATCCGCGCGCCAATGCCGCGGCGAGCGACGTCGCCGAGCAAAACCCGCGGCCGCGACGGCCGCACGCGAGCACAGGAGGCGGACAATGAAGAAAGGGGCGGTCATCGTGGGCGCCGGATCGGGCATCAGCGCCGCCGTAGCGCGCGCGCTCCACCGCGAGGGTTATCGGCTGGCCCTTGCCGCACGCGATACCGCAAAGCTGTCGGCGCTTGCCAAGGAGGTCGATGCCGCGGTGGTGACGGTCGACGCGTCCGAGCCCGACGCCGTGGCCCAGCTGTTCGCCTCTCTCGAGCCCGCGTTCGCGACCTTCGACCTCGTGCTCTACAACGCCAGCCACCGCGCGCGTGGTTCGTTGCTCGACCTCGACCCCGCCGAGGTGGCCAGGTCGCTCATGGTCAGCGCCTACGGCGGGTTCCTGGTCGGTCAGCAGGCCGCCCGGCGCATGGTGCGCCAGGGCTCCGGGGCGATTTTTTTCACCGGTGCCTCGGCGAGCGTCAAGGGATACGCCCAGTCCGCGCCGTTCGCCATGGGTAAATTTGCGTTGCGTGGTCTCGCCCAGGCGATGGCTCGCGAGCTGCAGCCACGGGGCATTCACATCGCCCATTTCATCATCGATGGCGGGGTGAAGAACGCCGCACGCGGCCGTCCCGGCGACGGCCGCGATGGCCTGCTCGAGCCGGAAGGAATCGCCGAGACCTACATGGCCGTGCTGCGGCAGCCGCGCAGCGCCTGGAGCCTCGAGGTAGACCTGCGGCCGTGGGTCGAGCCGTTCTAACCTGAAGCGCGAACCTTACCTGTGGCAGCGGGCGTGCCGGCATCGTCGCCGCAAAATTGATTGGTAAGCCCATCTATTTTGCCCTATGGTAGGCCTCGACGGCGGGGTGCGGCGGTCGCCGGCTCGGCGTGCGCGGAGCGCGATCGCAGTCCGGGGGGCAACTGCGGCCGCGTCGGGAGCGGCGCACAAGGATTGCTCACCGTTGGCACGAAGGATCGCCCGATGGCTCGTATCCTCGAGCTCACGCTCAACGGCCGCCACCGCATCGATGCGATTCCCGACAATCGGCTCCTGCTCGACTACCTGCGCGAAGGCGTCGGCCTGACCGGCACCAAGACCGGCTGCGACGGGGGAGAGTGCGGAGCCTGCACCGTGCTGGTCGACGATCGCCCGACGCTCTCCTGCCTCACGCTGGCAGCGACGGTCGCGGGCAAGCGTGTCGACACGGTTGAGGCGCTGGCGCAGGGCGGCGCGCTATCTGCCGTGCAGCGCGGCTTTCATGAAAAGCTCGGGTCACAATGCGGCTACTGCACGCCCGGGTTCATCATGGCGTCGGCCGGCCTGCTGCGGCGGCAGCGGAACCCGTCCGAGGCCGAGATCCGGGCGGGCCTGGGCAGCAACATCTGCCGCTGCACTGGCTATGTAAAGATCATCGAGGCGGTGTAGCACGCCGCGCGCCTGTTGGAGAGCGCGGAGGCTCCCCATCCATGAACGAGACCGTGCCCGGCAAACACGGCGTCATCGGCGCCTACCTGCCGATGGTGGACGGGCCCGACAAGGTGTCGGGCCGAGCGAAGTACACCGCCGACATCATCGAACCCGGCATGCTCGTCGGACGTATCTACCGCAGCCCGTATGCGCATGCCGAGATTATCGCCGTGGACACCGCCGCGGCGGCCGCGCTGCCGGGCGTGCTCGCGGTCATCACGGGCAAGGATTGCCCGCACACATTCGGTGTGCTGCCGATAGCGCGCAACGAGCATCCGCTGGCGCGCGACAAGGTCCGCTACCGCGGGGAGCCCGTCGCGGCGGTGGCGGCGATCGACGCGGCCACGGCCGAGAAGGCCGTCCGCCTGATCACCATGCGGGTGCGCGAACTGCCGGCCTACACGACGGCGCGCGCGGCAATGGACTCCGACGCTGTGCGCATCCACGCCGACAAGCCGGGCAACCTCGAGCGCGAGGTCGCGTTCGAGCTTGGCAGCGTAGCCGCCGGGTTCGAGCGAGCTGCGCTGGTGCGCGAGTCGAGCTACAGGTGCGCCGAAGTGTGCCAGAACCAAATGGAGATGCACGCCGCCATCGCCGCCTACGACGCGCAGCGCGACCGGCTCACGGTACATGCCAGTACGCAGGTTCCCTACTATGTGCACCTGATGCTGTCGCGCATCCTGGAAATGGACCTGTCGCGCATCCGCGTCGTCAAGCCGTTCGTCGGCGGCGGCTTCGGATGCCGCACGGAGTGCCTCAATGTTGAGCTGATTGCTGCGCTGCTCGCGCGGCGCGTCGGCGGCACCGTGCGCATCGTGCTCAGCCGCGAGGATACCTTCATTACCCACCGCGGCCGACCGGAGACGGAAATCCGCCTCAAGCTCGGCCTGGCGGCCGACGGCAAGATCATCGCGGCCGAATGCGAGTGCGTGCAGCGCGGGGGCGCACACTCGGGCTACGGCGTAGTGACGATCCTCTATGCGGGTTCGATGCTGTATGCGATCTACGACATAGAGAACGTCAAATACCTCGGCCGCCGCGTGCTGACCAACACGCCTCCGTGTGGAGCGTTTCGCGGCCACGGCACGGTCGATGTGCGCTTCGCCTTCGAGAGCCTGCTCGACGAGATGGCGGCGGAGATGGGCCTCGATCCGCTCGCGCTGCGCCGCGCCAACTTCCTCAAGGCGCCGACCTTCACCGCCAACGATCTGATGGTCAACAGCTACGGGTTGCCCGAGTGCGTCGCCTGGGTCGAGCGTGCGAGCGGCTGGAGGACGCGCAGAGGCGGGGTGGACGGCGGCAACGGCAGGCGCCGGGGGCTCGGGTTCGCCTGCTCGCACTACATCTCCGGCGCGTCCAAGCCCGTCAACTGGACCGGCGAGCCGCACGCGACCGTCAAACTCAAGCTCGACTTCGACGGATCGATCGTGCTGCTGACAGGGGCCGCGGAAATCGGCCAGGGATCTTCCACCGTCATGCTGCAGGCGGTTGCCGAAGTGCTCGCCCTCGACATGGCGCGCCTGCGCATCGTTTCCGGTGACAGCGACGTGGTACCGAAGGACAACGGATCGTATTCCTCGCGCGTCACCTTCATCGTCGGCAATGCGGCGATCGACGCGGCCAACAAGCTCAAGGCGTTGCTGATCGCCGCCGCCGCACGCCGGCTTGAGGCCGACGTCGGCGACGTCGAATGCCTCGGCGAGACCTACCGCGCCGGCGCCCAGGACAAGGGTTTGAGCTACGCAGAGGTGGTCGCCGAGGCCCTCAAAGAGGGCGGCACGATCACGGTGACCGGCACGTATTCGACTATCCCGCAATCGCACGGGGGCAAGAAATACCGTGGCGCGGCGATCGGCGGCACGATGGGCTACAGCTACTCGGCACAGGTGGTCGAGGTCAGCGTCGACGAGGAGACCGGTGAGGTCGTCGTCGACAAGGTGTGGGTTGCGCACGACTGCGGCAAGGCATTGAACCGCCTGACGGTCGAGGGCCAGGTACAGGGCTCGGTGTGGATGGGAATGGGCCAGGCGATGAGCGAGGAGACGGGCTACCACGACGGGCTGTTGCTCACCGCCAACATGCTCGACTACCGCGTGCCGACCATCCGCGACTCGCCGCCGATCGCCGTCGGTATCGTCGAGAGCAACGATCCGCACGGCCCGTTCGGGGCAAAGGAGGCCGGCGAAGGCTCGCTCGCGGCCTTCCTCCCGGCGCTGACCAATGCCATCGCCGATGCCACGGGGTTGCGCTTCCGTGATCTGCCGGTGACACCGGACCGCGTGTTTGCGGCGTTGGAAAAGCGCGCACGCGCGCCGCACGGCACCGCAACACGCACGCCAACCTGATGCTGTCTCGCGCCCATGGCCGACGGCCGATGCGGGTCTGCCGATGGAAACCCTGAGCGACTTCGAACTGCTCTGCCCTCGCACCATTTCCGATCTGGTTGCGGCGCGTGCCCGCAACCCCGACGCCCGGCTGCTGGCGGGCGGCACGGATCTCCTCGTCAATATGCGCCGCGGCATCCTCGCACCCGCCACCCTGATCGACCTGCGCGCGATTCCCGAACTGCACGAGCTGCGTGCCGATGCCGACGGCATGGTGATCGGCGCTTGCATCACCCTCGATGAGTTGGCGCGACATCCCGGCGTGGTCGAGCACTTTGCGGTCGTGGCGCAGGCGGCCGCCTCCATTGCCGGACCGACGCATCGCGCCATGGGAACGGTCGGGGGCAATCTCTGCCTCGATACGCGCTGCATCTTCTACAATCAAAGCCATTGGTGGCGCGCGGCAAACAACCACTGCTTGAAGACCACCGGCACGGTATGCCACGTGGCGCCCGGAAGCCGCGGGGTGTGCTTTGCAACCTTCAGCGGCGATCTCGCTCCGGCGCTGATGAGCCTCGCCGCGGAGGTCGATCTGGTCGGTCCCGATGGCCAACGCACGCTGCCGCTGCCATCGCTCTATTGCGGCTATGCCCGCCACGACGCCGCTGCCGAGGGCGACGGCAAGCACTACCTCTTGCTCGCTCCGGGCGAATTCCTCGCCCGCGTACGTGTGCGCGCCGAGGCGGGATTGCGCTCGGGCTACGACAAGGTGCGCGTTCGCCGATCGATAGAGTTTCCGGTCGCCGGCGTCGCCGTCGCGCTGCGGCGGCGGGGGAACGCTCTCGATACGCTGCGCGTGGCGATCACCGGCACCAACCCGCGCCCCGTGCTGCTCGAGGGCACACAGGCGCTGACCGGGGGAGAACTGGGCCCGGCGGTCTATGCCGGCCTCGATCGGCTCGTGCGCGATCAGGTGATGGCGATGAAGACTACCTTCACACCCGGCCACTACCGGCGGCGCGTTGCAGGCGTTCTCGCGCGCCGGCTGCTGACGCGACTGTTCGCCGCCGATTAGCATTAGCCCGGCGCGGCGGGGCGGAACCCGCCCGGCCGCACCGGATGCGCCGTCAACGCACGCAACAGGATCGCGGCGCAACCCTACTAGAAGCGGACAAGCCTTACGATTTCCCTGACGCCAGGACGGGCGAGCGCGGGGCCAGGCTCGGCGCGAGCCAAGCGGCGAGGAAGCGGTCGAGCCAGGCGCGCACGCGCGGGCCGTGCGTGATGTGCCCGACGACATGCTCCTCGCGCGGGCGCGCGCCCGGCATGTTCAGGCGTCCGAGGCTCCGCCCGGTCCATCGGTAAATCTGGGCGTGCGTGATCTCGGGATGAAACTGCACGCCGACGGCTGCGCCGTAGGCGAACGCCTGATTGGGAAAGGTGCCGTCCGACGTCGCCAGCAAGCGCGCACCCGACGTGAGCTCGCAGCCTTCGCGGTGCCACTGGTAAACGTACTCGGGAAACGGCCCCAATGCGCCGGCGTCGGGGGTCGTGCGCAGGGCGTAATAGCCGACTTCGACCGCCTCGTCGCGATGGAAACCGACCCGGCCGCCCAGATGATTGGCAAGCATCTGGGCACCGAGACAGATGCCGAGCAACGGCTTGTCCTCCCGCAGCGCCACGCCGATCCATGCCGTTTCCTTGGCGATGAACGCATCCTTGTCATTGGCGCTCATCGGCCCACCGAAGATCACGGCCCCGCAGTGCTCGGCCAGCGTCACCGGCAGCACCTCACCAAAACGCGGCTTGCGGATGTCGAGTGCGTAGCCGTTGCGCCGGAACCATTGCCCGACGTGGCCGGGATTGGAATGCTCCTGATGCAGGACGATGAGCACCGGCTTCCGCCGCCGGCGCCGACCGGCGGCGTCCGGTGCAGAACCGCGCCCCTGAGCGGGATCGTGCGCCTCGCTAGTCCTGGCGTCCAGCATCGCTCGCCTCGCCTCCTCCTGTTCGCAGCAGCCAGCCGACGATCGGAATCGTTATTCTATGGGGCAAGACGCGCAGCGCCAATGCCAGCAGCGGATTGACCAGTCCCGGCACGACCACCCGCAAGCCGAGCGCAAATCCGAAATAGCCGAAACGGGCGACGCCCGGCGCGGACGACGGTGGTAGCAGCAGGCGATACCAGGCGCGCTCGGCATGCATGCGGCGGTGGAAGGCGGTGTCGACCGGACCCGGGGCGAGCGCCATCACCCGCACACCCTCCCCGTTCGTCTCAGCGGCCACTGCCTCGGTGAACGACAGCACATAGGCCTTGCTTGCATAGTACACCGCCTGATAGGGCCCCGGTGCAAAGCCGCCGAGCGAGGCGAGATTGAGTATGCCGCCGCGTCCGCGCACGCGCATGCCCTCGAGGAAGTGCCGCGTCAGCACAGTCAGGGCACGCACGTTGAGGTCGATCAGGCGCAGCAGCGCATCCGGTGCCTGTTGGTCAAAGCGGCCGGCCAGCCCGACACCCGCGCTGTTGATCAGCACGTCGGGATAGGCGCCGAGGCGGGCAAGTGCCGCCTCGATGGCGGCGATGGCCTCACCGCAGGTGACATCGAGGGCAAGAGCGGTGGCCGATACCGCAAATTCTCCTCTGATGCGCGCGGCGGCTGCCTCGAGCGGTTCCGCCCTGCGCGCGATCAGCAGCAGGTCATGCCCGCCGCGGGCAAAGCGCCGCGCCAGCGCGTAGCCGATGCCCTCCGAGGCCCCCGTGACGACCGTCACCGGCCGCAACCCGGCGTACGCCGCTAGCCGCTCGGCATCCGGCCTCCAGTACCGCCGCCGCCAGGCCTGCAGCAGCTTGGCGATGAGTTGCATCGCTTCTCGTCCGCTCATGCGCCCGCCGGGTGCGCGGCGGCAGCTAGTCGGCGCCGCACCAGGCTCGGTTGGGCGTGAACGAGCGGTCGCCGGAAGCGCGCCGCGAACTCCTGGCGGACGTGGCGGGCGAGCTCGTCGGCGATCTCGCTGCCCCGGGTCGCCGGCAAGTAAAGGTTGACCAAGAATCTCGGCAGGCGCGGCAGGTGCGGCTCGTCAATGGCTTGCAGATACTCGGGTATCGTGCGGCGCAGGAAGGGGCCGACCGCGATGTCGGCCGTCAGCGTCGCCTTCATCGCGTCGATTCCTGCCTCGCTGACGCAGCGCCAATCACGCCCGGCGTCGCCGAGCGCCTGCAAAACCGAGGGACGGAATTCGCAGGTGTCGCGACCGAGCGCGACGGGAAGCGGATGGCGCCGATGGGCGCCGCCGTTGACGGCGCCAGCCCACACCAAGTCGTCTTCGAGCAGCGTTTCTCCACGGCCGCGGCACGCGCGCTCGGTCGTCAACGTCAGGTCGATCTCGCCGCGGCGCAGCGCCTCGAGGAGCTGCGGTGTCGTCGAACAGCGAAGCGCGACCCGTACCCGCGGCCAGGCCCTGTCGAAGCGCTTGAGGATCGGGGGAATGAACGCGCCAACGATGTCCGTTGGTACGCCAAAGCGCACCTCTCCGGCATAGGAGGGCGCGCGCATCGCAGTCCAAACCTCGTCGTTGATGGCGATCAGCCGGCGCGCGTGCACAAGCAACCGCTCGCCATCCACTTTGAGCGCCAACCGCTTGTGGCGGCGCTCAAACAGCTCGGCACCGAACAGCTCCTCGAGGCGCTTCATCTGCTGGCTAACCGCCGCCTGGGTCAGATTGAGGAGAGCGGCGGCGCCGGTAATGCTGCCGGTTTCGACCACCGCGACAAAGCCGCGCAGCAGAGAAATGTCGATGTCGCGCCGCATCGCCGCGCCCCGATAATTAAGGTTCAGTTATGCAGCATATAAATAACATTCGCTTTCCTTATGCAAGCGCCGGCCCTACCAGCGGCGGCGTGCAGTGTTCCCAGCAAAGGAGATCGACCGTGTCGAACATCCCCTTGGCGCTGTCGCGGCCCTGGCCGAGCGTTGCTCAGTGGCGGGGTCGCCTGCGGCGACTAGGCAACAGGGTCCTGTTCGCCCTGCAGGTAAGCAACGAGCGACGCATGCTCCTAGACCTCGATGAGCGCACGCTCGCGGATCTGGGGTTCAGTCGCCACGCGGCGCACGGCGAAAGCCGCCGCGCCCTGTGGGACCTGCCGCGCAACCGCAGCTGCAGCTGAGATTGCCTGCAGCGCCCCGGGGCTGCCCCCGTGCGTTACGTGCGACCGGGCCCGTGGACGCTGCTCCACGGAACAGCCGATTAGCCCCCATCTTGCGCCGCTCTACCGGCCATTTCAT
>JBPYEF010000122.1:0-3016 GCA_051985875.1 Hyphomicrobiaceae bacterium | reverse complement strand
GTCTGCTTGCCGCAGATCCGCCATGCCGATGCCCGCCGCGGACGCCCTGGCGCGGCTCGCCGGGTCATCGTCATCCGCCGCCGTTTCGGCGCCCCCGGCGAGCAGCGCCCGGCAGGCGGTCAATCCCGAGCGCCCGAGTCCGAACACCGCAACCGTTCTGCCGCAGAATTCGCTGACGGGGGTCATGGGCAGCAAGCTATCCTGAGTCGGCGGCGCAATGGTGGCGCCCCCTGCGCGCGGTTGCAATACGGCGGCAACACCGGCGCATGTGGCTCTTCGCGGCGGCTGCCTCCGCGCAGGCGCAGTGCCCGCACGCATCGAAGGGCATCCGCATCTCGCCCAAGGCGACTGCGCCGCAGTGGAGGCGGCGTGCCGCAGCGCTCAACGCCCCGCGAACGCCCGCGTTGCGGTGACCAGCTCGTGCACGCTGCCCGGCTCGGTCATGGCATGGCCGGCATCGGCGATGATGCGCAGCTCCGCCTCGGGCCACGCCCGCGTCAGGTCCCAGGCGTTTTTGACGGGCGTAACCACATCGTAGCGCCCGTGCACGATCACGCACGGCAGGTGGCGAATGCGGGCGGCGCCGACGAGCAGCTCGTCGTCGCGCTCGAAGAAGCCGCGGTTGATGAAGTAGTGGCACTCGATGCGCGCGAAGGCGATGGCGTAGCTGTCGGCGCCGAACAGCTTTACCCGCTCGGGGTCTTGCAGCAGCGATAGCGTGCTGCCCTCCCACACCGACCAGGCGCGGGCCGCGGCGACCTGCAGGTTGCGGTCGGGTCCAGTAAGGCGGCGGTGATAGGCGGCGATCATGTCGCCGCGCTCCTCTTCGGGAATGATTCTCGTGAATTCCTCGAAGGCCTCGGGAAACATCCAGCTGCAGCCGCCCTGGTAAAACCAGCGCAGCTCCTCCCGGCGCAGCAGAAAGATCCCCCGCAGCACCAGCTCGCTCACGCGTTCCGGATGGCGCTGCGCGTAGGCAAGCGACAGGGTCGAACCCCAGGAGCCCCCGAACAGCTGCCAGCGCTCGATGCCGAGATACTTGCGCAGGTGCTCCATGTCCGCGACCAGATGCCAGGTGGTGTTGGCTTCGAGGCTCGCGTGCGGCAGCGAACGACCGCAGCCGCGCTGGTCGAACAACACGATGCGGTAGCGCGAAGGATCGTGGTAGCGGCGCATCGCGGTATTGCAGCCCCCGCCAGGGCCACCGTGCACGATGGCGACCGGCTTGCCGACCGGGTTGCCGCACTCCTCGAAATACATCTCGTGCCCGCCGCCGACCTTCAACCGCTCCTGGCGGAAGGGTTCGATTGGCGGATAGAGCCCGAGCCGCTCGCGTCCCGACATCGTCACCTGCGTCCTGTCGTCGTGTCCTGCTCCCGGTGCTATCGTTACATGGCAGTGGGCGCGATGTGCAAGCTACCGGCGGGCAATGTCAGGCTGTCGTGCGCGATTTGAGGCGCAGAAGGCGCATCTCGCGGTCATAGAGGGTCTCTCCGCCCGGCACGCGCAGATCGCGCACGACGTCGAGAATGCTTCGATTGGGAAGCGGCGTGGCGAGGCTGATGGCGATCGCGACGGCGAACGCGCACGGCAGGCCGAGAGCGCCGGCCAGCGGGCCTGGCCAATTCGTCGCCCCGACCGCGCTCAGCGACAAGAGCGTGCCGGCGACGGCGAAGCCGGCGATCATGCCGGCCACGGCGCCGACGGCGTTGATGCGCTTCCACCAGATCGCCAAGAACAGCACCGGGAACGCCGTAGAGGCGTTCAGGGTCACCGCCGACAGAAAGTACTGCATGGGATCCCCCGGCATGATCGCCAACCACGCCGCGGCGATGGCGGCAGCGATCAGCGTGCCGCGCGCCGTGCTCACGCGCGTACCCTCGGCGATGCTGTCGATCGCCATCCCGTGCACCACGTCCTCTGCGAGTATGGCTGCAAGCGCGGTCAGCGCCGAAGCCAGGGCCGAAAGCGATGCCGCAAGCGCGCCGGCGAGCGGCAAATACACCAGCGCCTGTGGAAGACGCATGGCGATCGGCAGGGCGAACAGGACGGCGTCGCGCTCGAAACTGATCGTTCCAAGCGTGACGAAATGCGTCTTCGATTCCACGCTGGCGATCCCGGCCTGCTGCAGCAGCTTGAACCAGATCGGCGCACTGCCGCCGGGCTGGCTGACCACCTGCTCGAGGATCAGCGCCCGCAGGTAGACGGCGAACGCCGGCAGCGTCAGCAGCACGAGCCCGGCCACCAGCACCGCCCAGCCAAGCGACTTGCGCGATTCATAGACGCCCGGCGTCGTGCCGGAGCGCGCGAGTAGAGCCGGAGATGCGGCAATGCCCGCGGTCATCACTAGGCTCATCAGCACAAAGCTCGAGCTGCCGACGCTGCCGAAGGTTTGCAGGAAGCGCTTGACCAGCGGCTCAAGTCCCGTTCCCGGCAACTCGAGGGCCTCCGGGCTCGCGAGCACGATTGGCACATTGCGCATCACTTCCAGGCGGGTGATCACGCGCGCAATATTGCCCTGCGTCATCTGCGGCAACGGCAGGTTGGAGATCATCAGCGCCACGATGGTGGCCGGGACGGCCAGCGCCAGCAGCGCGGCGATCGCCTTGGCGACGCTCGACCAGGTGAGCGAACGCATGCCGCCGGGAAACACGATGGCGGTCGCGGATGCAACCACCAGCAGCGCAGCCAACCACTCCGACCGCCCGAGCAGCCATCCCGCGGCATAGGCGGCAAACCGCGCCTCGGCGGCGATCAGCAACAGCAGCGGAACCGACAGTGTCACCGCCGCCAGAACGCGCACGCGGCGACTGGCGAAGCGCCGGCCAAGGAACGTCGGCAGGGTGTAGGCGCCGAACTTGCGCAGGAAGGGGGCGAACAGGACGCCCATGAACACCAAGCCGGCGTACCAGCCGATGCTCAGGCACAGCGCGTCGACCCCGACGATGAACAGCATGCCCGTTAGCGCCAGCAGGCCGGCGCCGCCGAGTGCGGCGATGCCGAGCACCAGGCCGTT
>JBPYEF010000121.1:0-3369 GCA_051985875.1 Hyphomicrobiaceae bacterium | reverse complement strand
ACCAGGGGACAAACGCCGGCACGATTCAGATGCTGCTGATCGTTGTCAGCAGCACGACAGGCAAAGTCGGATTAAGTGACATCGGCAGACATGCATTTCCCTTTTTGATTGCATCGGGAAGTCTGTTTACACGAAAGTGGGCGACGATTGCACACGCACGTGGCAAGAGCAATTATCGCTACATGGCCAAGGACGTGATCCACCTCGGCGACGTGGCCGCTCGTGACGCAACTGGGGGCAACCCAGCGGGCCCGAGCAGCGGCGCGGCCGCGCTGAATGGTTCCGCGAGCGTCGAAAACGCGCATGAAAAAGAAGACGCCGACACCTAAGGTGGAAGTCGATGCTCGCACGTCGGCGAAAAGCTCCGCGTCCGCGCCCTGAGCTGCGGCGGCCTGCGGCGCGCTCTATTCCCAGCAGAGAGGCCCACGCAGCAGACACTCACGGGGCCTGGCAAGGCGGTCGATTTTACCGGGCGTGCCCGGGGAAAAGGCCCGCTGCAGCGTGAGCCAGTTCATCTCCCATGCACCGGGCGGCGCGTCATTCGCATTCGGCGGCAGACCCAGCCGCTCCCGCTGCGCCCGCACGACAACAGGATGCAGCCGCATCCTCCAGCTGATCTCGCGGTCTCTAAGCCCTTTGGCGTTGCAGATGACGCAGACGCTCAAGCTGGTTGGCAGACAGAGAGCCCCCTCGCGGAGACCCTACCGGGGACTGCTTGTTGCTACGCTTGGCACGCGCCATCTGAGCCTCCCCCCTCCCTTGTCTGATGGGCCAGGCGTGGTTGCTGCAGCGCCTGGTCACACATTCAGCGTGCGCGAAGGACGGCGCGAGGTGAAGCAACCCCTGGTTTCTGTCACCTCTTTTGTCACCCGTGACGGTACAAAAAACCGATACGCGGATGATTTAGTTCAGTGCTGTGTGGGATGAGCCTGATGCCGATTAGCGTGCGGCTTGGTTGAAGCCGGGACGACGTGGTGAAGCCCGGGTTTCGCATGACCTACCCCGACAAAACCGCTGTGCGAGGCTGCCATTGGCGGCCCAGAGGGTTGCGAAGGCGGGAGCTGCGCTGCCCAGGCTGGAGCGGCAAAGAGCCCAGCAGCACAAAGTGGTAACCACACGTACTTGGACATTCGGTATCTCCCCTACCCTGGTGCTAGCCCACTGCTAGTGCCCGCTTCGATAGCGGGCACGGCAATGTCGTTGGCCTTGCGATCCGGTTAATTCCGCGTCTGACTTCCAAGCGCGTGACGCTGGAGGATGGCATCATGATATTCAGGAGAGGAGTAGCGTGCATGCAGGGGTAGGTGAGTTGACCAGCGGCTTTGTAAACCGAAGGCGATCAATTACCGGGGGACAATCGCTCGAGATCGCGTTCGATTGCGAAGAAGAGGCGCGTCTCGACGGGCGTATCACGCCCGCGCAGATTGGCGGCGTGCGCAGGGAGTGCCTCGCCCGAGATGCCAGCCGCCCGCAGCACGTCCGCGCCTACCACCGCCTCGCAACCGAGCTCCTTCGAGAGAGTCTGCAATCGCGAGGCGACGTTGGACGGATCGCCGAGACTGGTAAAGGTGACATGATCGCGGAACCCGATCTCGCCCACGATGGTCCGCCCGCATTGCATGCCGATGCCAAAACGGAGGTCATCATCAATCTCGTCGCGTAGGAGTGCCGCGAGCTGGCGGATATTGCGGGCCACGAGTCCTAGTGCGGCGAGCGCCTGGCGCGCGGCGGTGCGCTCGTTAGTGCGAAGCCCAAACAAGGCGAGGATGCCGTCGCCCAGGAATTGATTGGGCGTGCCGCCCGCTTCCAGCACCGCGGCAGAGACGCCGGCGATGAAACGGCCGAGCACGAACACGCTGTCATGCGGCAAACGCCGCGCCGCGAGGCGCGTCGAATCCCGCATATCCACGAACATGTGCACGAGAAATCTTTCCGTTGGCGGCATGCGCTCCTGCCTTCGATGCAGGAACGCGAATTGTGCTGCCGGCGGGACGAGAGGGATTACCGAAATATCTCGCCGCGGTCGCAGTTGACAGGCGAGTCGTACGGATGCGGCATCAACACCGAGCCGGTCGAGCACGCGCCGCTCCGCCTCCTCGGGCGGACCGAGATCCGGTTCGCCCAGCACTTGAATGCGGCAGAGTGAGCAACGCCCACGCCCACCGCAGGGGTTGGCATGCGGGATGCCGCCCAGCAGGCTCGCCTCCAGCACGCTGAAACCTAGCGGCACCGCCAGCCTTCGCCCGTCGGGATAGGCGATGCGAATTCGTCCCTTCCTGCGCTCGTGGAGCACGCGGGCAAGCCGGGCGAGTAGGATCACTGCGAGAGCTACGCCATCGAACAGCAGGAAGCCGTTGCGCAAATTGGCGAGCCAGGCATTCTGCGCCGGCGTGCCGACAATTGAGGAACGCGTGGCCGCCGCTCGCCACGTGGGATCCTGTGCCAGAGCAACCACGGAACGTCCGGCCTGGAAATAGCCGAGCAGCGCCAGCACCGGCACGAGGACGGCAATGGCGAGTAACACGCTGTGCACGCGGTTGAACCAGGGTCTCAGCCGTAGCCAGAAATAGATGCCCATGCAGCCGTGCGTCCAGGCGACGATGAGCAGTGTGAGCTGTGCCTTGCCGAGGAAGGGCGAGGCGATCCAGAACGAATACAGCTCCTGCGCATAGCCCTTGTTGAGATCGAAGGTGCTGAAGGCGATGCGCGTCATGGCAAGATGGTTGGCGAGCAGTGGCGGCACCGCGAGACCCAGCAGAAGCTGAGTCAATTCGGCACCGGTCCAATAGAGGCGGCGACGTTCGTAGAGCGCCCAGAGGCCAAGCACGAAGTGCACGCTGAGCGCCGTGTAGAGCGCGAGCGTACCGATCACGCCCTGCCAGATGAACTTGTGCACGAGCAGGCCCCGTTCCATCCAGGCGAGGGAAACGTTGCCAAGCGAGTGGTTGAGCAAATGCAGCGAGACATAGGTGAACAAGACGAACCCGCTGCACAGGCGCACCGTCCGCACGCTTGCCGGCACATAGCGACGGAGCGGGCGCATGAGCCGGTTCGGCGGTCTTGTTCAACCCGCCGCGCTTGCCAGCGCGCTCGGATCGCTGATTACGAGATAGCCGTGATCGCTCGCGAGAATGCCATCCTGCTCCCATTGCCGGAGCTGTTTGTTCACCTTCTCCCGCGAGGCGCCGATCAGGGTGCTGATGTCCCTCTGCGACAATCTGACGTCGAGCCGACTGCGCTCACCGCCGTCGAGCAGCGCCATCTCGCCAACCACCTCGCCCGGCCCCAGCACACCAAGCGAAATCTGGTGCCCCTCGGCTCCCGAGGGGCTGAGCCGCACCCGTCCTTGAACCACTACCATCATGCTCG
>JBPYEF010000120.1:0-6239 GCA_051985875.1 Hyphomicrobiaceae bacterium | reverse complement strand
TGCAGACATACGCGACGGCTTCCTGCTGTTTGGCATGCAAATTGGCCAGTTCCACATTTCGCTGGTCCGCATCCTGTTTGGCATTTTCCTGTTTATCGCCCTGCTGTTCGCCATCCGCGTGCTGCAGCGCTGGCTGCGCGAGCGAGCGCTGCAGCAGACGCGCCTTGATCCGAGCATCGTCAACTCGATCGACACGGTGATCGGCTACGCCGGAACGGCGATCGCCGGGCTTATCGCTGTGTCCTACGCCGGGCTGGACATCAGCAACTTCGCGGTCGTCGCCGGCGCGCTCTCGGTCGGCATCGGCTTCGGCCTGCAGTCGATCGTCAACAACTTCGTCTCCGGCCTCATTCTGCTGATCGAACGCCCGATCAAGGTCGGCGACTGGATCGTGCTCGGGTCCGAGCAGGGCAACGTGCGGCGCATATCCGTACGCGCCACCGAAATCGAAACCTTCGACCGCGCCAGCCTGATCATCCCCAATTCCGAGCTGATTACCGGGCGGGTGCTGAACTGGACCCACCGCAATTCCATGGGACGGGTCATCCTGCGCATCGGCGTCGGCTACAATTCCGATCCCGAGCAGGTGATGGCCATTCTCAGGGACTGTGCCAGGGCTCATCCGGGCGTGCTGAGCACCCCCGAGCCGGTCGCCGCCTTTGAAAACTTTGGCGACAGCGCCCTGCAGTTCTCCCTACGCGTCTACCTCGCCGACATCAGCCAGGCGCTAGGCGTGCAGTCGGACCTGCGCGTTGCCATGCTGAGGGAGCTGCGCGCGGCCGCCATCGAGATTCCCTTCAACCAGATCGACGTAAACGTTCGCACCGTGGCGCAACGCACACGCTCGGCCGCCTCGCCGTTGCGCACCGATGGCGCAGAGCGCGTGACCGCGGCCAATGGCAAGCCGCTTGCTGCAGACGCGGCAGAGTGACTCAATCTTCGCGAAACACCCTTTCGCGCCGCTCGTGGCGCTCCTGCGCCTCAAGCGACAGGGTGGCAATCGGGCGCGCATCGAGCCGCTTGAGGCCGATCGGTTCACCCGTTTCCTCGCAGTAGCCGTAACTGCCGTCCTCGATGCGCGCGAGCGCCGCATCGATCTTGGCGATCAGCTTGCGCTGCCGGTCACGGGCGCGGAGCTCCAGCGCCCGATCCGTCTCTGACGTCGCGCGGTCGGCGAGGTCGGCGTGCTGTGCGGAATCCTCATGCAAGACGTGCAGCGTCTCGCGGTTCTGGCGCACAATCTCTTCCTTCCAGGCGACGAGCTTCCTGCGGAAGTAGAGCTTGTGCCGCTCGTTCATGAACGGCTCGTTCTCCGAAGGGCGATAATCCTCGGGCAGGACGATCGCGCTCTGGCGCAACCGCACTTTTGCGTGCTGTTTTACCGGCTCCGCCTTGGCGAACTTGACCCGGCTGCCGTTGCGCCCGTTGATGGCGGATGCCGGTGCCTTGCGAACAGCCTTCTTGGCCGGCTTCTTGCGATCGGATTTGCCCATCAACGCTTCCCGACGGCTCGTCTTCTTGTGGTCCGCGCCCCGTCGCAGCCGCACGTCGCGCATGTGCGCGCCCGTATTTAAGCCGCTGTTTTTTCAAGTCAAGTGCTTCCCGTTGCGGCCGGTAGTGTTGGTTTCTGGCCAAGATCAATGCCGGTCGTTTGACGGAGGAACTAAAGTAGACCATCGCGCTTGCGCGCCGATTGCCTGATCTATACAGAACCGTCAAAAAGAATATCCAGCGCTTTGCCTGCTGTATACGGCTCAATCGCCTCCGTTGCTTGAGGAATGGCCAGCAACGGCGCGCCACCGCGCTTCGTACCCCGGGGCGGCGCGCGCAGACTGTCGCCCGCGGTCGGCAAGCCATCGCTCGCAGCGGGCGGCCGCGACGCTTGAGCAGCCCCTCGCCGCCCTCTACAGTCCCGCCTCCTTTGCCAATGGGGAAGCGAAGGCGAACGGCATGCGATTCCAAGGTACGGCGAACTATGTGGCGACCGAAGATTTAAAGGTCGCGGTCAATGCGGCGATTACCCTGCAGCGGCCGCTGCTGGTCAAGGGCGAGCCAGGTACGGGCAAGACCGTGCTCGCCCTCGAAGTCGCCAAGGCGCTACAGGCTCCGCTGCTCGAGTGGCACATCAAGTCCACGACCAAGGCGCTGCAGGGCCTTTATGAGTACGACGCGGTGAGCCGCCTGCGCGACAGCCAGCTCGGCGACCAGCGCGTCGATGACATCAGAAACTACATCCGCAAGGGCAAGCTCTGGGAAGCCTTCACATTGGCCGAGCGCCCGGTGCTGCTGATCGACGAAATCGACAAGGCGGATATCGAGTTTCCCAACGACTTGCTGCAGGAACTCGATCGCATGGAATTCTACGTCTACGAGACGAGCGAGACCATCAAGGCGGTGCACCGTCCGATCGTGCTCATCACCTCCAACAACGAGAAAGAGCTTCCCGACGCCTTCCTGCGGCGCTGCTTCTTCCACTACATCAAGTTTCCGGACGCCGAGACGATGCGCGCCATCGTCGACGTGCATTTCCCCAACATCAAGAGCCGGCTGGTCGCGGAAGCATTGAAGATGTTCTACGAGGTGCGCGAGGTGCCGGGCATCAAGAAGAAGCCCTCGACCTCGGAGCTGCTCGACTGGCTGAAGCTGCTGGTGAACGAGGACATTAGCCCGCAGACGCTGCGCGAGAGCGATCCTCGCAAACTCATTCCTCCCCTGCATGGCGCACTTTTGAAGAACGAGCAGGATGTTCACCTGTTCGAGCGCCTGGCTTTCCTTGCCAAGCGGCAGGGCTAGGCGGGGGCGAATGCGCTGGTCTCGCCGGCCCCTTGCAGCGCGGCACCATGGCCAGGGCGACGCCGTCGTCTCCTGCGGCGACCGGTAGCTTCGGCGAACGCGTCCGCTTGCTGGTTTTGCACCTTCGTGCCGCACGGGCGACAAGCGATCGAGGGGAGTTTGCCCGAGCCTTGGCGCTCACCCTTCCCGGCAAGGCACGTTAGGGCTCGCGCGCGCCGAAGGTGTCGCAGGCTTTCATGTCGCTCGTCTCCAGGCCCTTGCGGAACCAGGCGACGCGCTGCGCAGAAGTGCCGTGCGTGAACGTCTCCGGCACGACCCGACCCTGCGTGCGCCTCTGCAGCGTATCGTCACCGATCTGCGCCGCGGCATTGAGCCCGGCCTCCACATCGCCGGGCTGCAACCGCTTTTTGACCTCGTCGTTGCGGCTCGCCCACACGCCCGCGAGGCAATCCGCCTGCAGCTCCATGCCGACCTGCAGCCCGTTTGCGCGCGCCGGGTTGGCACGCTGCAAGCTCTGTACCTTGTCGGCAACGCCGAGCAGCTTTTGCACGTGATGGCCGACCTCGTGCGCGATCACGTAGGCCTGAGCAAAATCGCCCGGGGCATGAAAGCGGCGCTTCAGCTCATCGAAAAAACTCAAGTCGATGTACACCTTCCGATCGACCGGACAGTAAAAGGGTCCCATTGCCGCCTGCCCCGTTCCGCATGCGGTCGGCGTCATGCCGCTGAACAGCACCAGGGTCGGCGGGTCGTAGTGCTTGCCGGCAGCCTCAAACACGCGCCCCCAGGTATCTTCGGTGTCGGCCAGCACGCGGCGCACGAAGTGGGTCATCGCGTCCTCTTGGGGCACTGCGCGCTGTTGGCCGGGGAGGCCCGGTATGTCATTCACCGAACGCCGCGTCGGATTGGCATCGCCGCGCGGCAGGTTCGGCACGCCGTCGATGGCGCTCAGCAACTGCAGGGGATTGATGCCAAACATCAGGCAGACGGCGCCGATCACCAACAGCGAGGTGAGGCTCAACCCCCCGCCCCCGAGCGGCAGCGGAAACCCCCCGCGCGCGCCGAAGCTTTGGCCACGGCGATCCTCGACGTTGTCACTCTCCCGGTCTTCATCCCCGTAGCGCATCTGCCGGCTCCCTTGCGCCGTGCCGCGCCAAGGCCTGGCGCGGCCACAGCCCGTTGCAATGGCGAAGCTGCCTTCGACTAGCCGAGACATCCCGCAAGCGCGGCGGCCCGGTGCTCCGCGAAAGATAGCTCCAGGCGCCGGAAATTGCGCCCCCAACCTCCGCCGAGCACCGTTCGCCCGCCAGCAGCATGGGCAGCACGCACCGCTCGGCTAGGCGCGCAGGAAGCCGAAGTCGCACCCGTCGGGGGCCTGCAGCACGTGTTCGCGAAACAGCCTATCGTAGCCGCGCAGCGGCTGGTCCGGTGCGGGGGGAGCGGCCGCGCGCCGCTTGTCGAGTTCAACCTCCGGCACGAGCAGATCGAGCCGGCGCTGCGCCACGCTGAGGCGGATCAGATCGCCGGTGCGTACCAGCGCCAACGGGCCGCCTACGGCCGCCTCCGGCGCGACGTGCAGGATGATCGTGCCGTAGGCGGTGCCGGACATGCGCGCGTCTGAGATGCGCAACATGTCCGTGACCCCCGCCTGCAGCAGCTTTTTCGGGATCGGCAGAAAGCCGGCCTCGGGCATGGCAGCGGCACTCTTCGGCCCGGCATGCTGCAGGATCAGCACGTGATCGGGCGTCACCTCGAGCCCGGGATCATCGATGCGACGGCCCAGCTCTTCAAGGGATGCGAACACCAGCGCCGGACCGGTTTTCTCAAATAGCGCCGGGGTCGCGGCCGAGCGCTTGAGGATCGCGCCGTCGGGAGCCAGCGAGCCGAACAGGGCGACGAGCCCTCCCTTGGGCTCGAGTGGCTCCGCGGCGGCCCGGATCACGCGCCGATCGACATATGCATCCTGCTCGCCCGCCAGCCGCGATCTGAGGGTCTCGCCGGTGACGGTGAGACAATCGAGGTCGAGCTTGGAGCGCAGCTCGCGCAGAACGGCGCCGATACCGCCGGCGGCGAAAAAGTCCTCCATGTAGTGCTCGCTGCCGACCGGCTTCACGGCGACCAGCACCGGCGTCGACTCGCTGAGCTCGTTCAAGCGCCTGAGGTCGAGGTTCAATCCGACGCGGCCGGCGATTGCCGCCAGGTGGATGATGCCGTTGCTCGAACCCCCAAGGGCGAGTAGCACGCGCGCGGCGTTCTCGATCGCCCCGGCGGTGATGATCTTACGCGGCGTCAGCTCCGCATGCGCCAGCGCCACCGCCCGCGCCCCGGTCGCCTCGGCGGCGCGCAGGCGGTCGGCGTGCACCGCAGGTATCGCGGCGGTCCCGGGCAGGGTCATCCCGAGCGCCTCGGCGATGGCCGCCATCGTGCTCGCCGTTCCCATCACCGCGCACGTGCCGGCGGTGGTGACCAGCCGGTCTTCGACGGCCTCGATCTCCGCATCCCCGAGCCTGCCGGCGCGGTATTCGGTCCAGAACTTGCGGCAGTCGGTACAGGCGCCAACGCGGTGCGCGTGGAAGCGCGAGGTCATCTGCGGTCCGCCGACCAGCTGGATAGCTGGCTTGTCGGCACTCGCCGCTCCCATCAGCTGCGCCGGTACGGTCTTGTCGCAGCCGCCCATCAGCACTACCGCGTCCATCGGCTGTGCGCGGATCATTTCCTCCGTATCCATCGCCATCAGATTGCGGAACTTCATGGAGTTCGGTGCGAGCGTCGACTCGTGCAGGGAGATGGTCGGGAACTCGAGAGCCAACCCGCCCGCGGCGGTGACGCCACGCTTTACGGCCTCGAGCAATTCCGGAAAATGGCGATGGCAGGGGTTAAAGCGAGACTGTGTGTAGGCGATCCCAACCACCGGCCGCTCCAGCTCCTGGCGCGAATAGCCCATCGACTTGGCGAATGCGCGCCGCATGTAGATGGAGAAGTCGCGATCCCCATAGGTTTGCAGCCCGCGCAGAAAGCCGCGCTCGGGATGGTCGTCTCGTTGGCCTGCCATCGCGCTCCTCCGCGAGCGCGGGCCAGCGCCCCGCGCTCTCAAGCTCATTCTTCCACCACCGGCGCGCGCCCGCGTCCATGGCGAGCACCTCGCAGCGCCCAAGGCACCTGGGGATATCTCGGCGCTCGCGGAGATACTCGGGCAGGGCGCCGGTTGGCTGCCGCGTTGCATAGGCCAATCCGCGAACGCGCGCAAAGGATGCTGCAGGTGGCCCTGGGCATGTGCAAGCGGCGCGAAGCAGGTTTGCGTCGGCGCAGGCACTATCGCGCCGAGGCACGTTGCTGGTCGGCGATCGCCGGCCGTGCGGGCGTGGCAGCGCCGCAAAGCGTGCCTTGCCTGCCCCGGCATCGCCGGCAGGCGGCCTGGGCGCGGCCGACGGGCGTGGCAACGACGG
>JBPYEF010000119.1:0-5091 GCA_051985875.1 Hyphomicrobiaceae bacterium | reverse complement strand
GCCGCGAAGGCTCACTCGAGCTTGCCCGCCACACCCGCTGCGGTCTTCACGATCTGCAGGGGGGAGCCGGGTTGCACGCGATACTGGCCAGCGGTGACGACTTGCTCTCCGACGGTGAGGCCTTGCTCGACGAGGGCTTCACCTTCCTCGATGCGCCCGACCTTGAGCTTGCGCATCTGCGCCGTACCGTCGGCGGCGACGACGTAGGCATACAAGCCGTCGGGGCCGCGCTGCACGGCCTGGTCGGACACGACGATCGCGTCGGGCACGGTCGCCACCAGCAGGCGCGTTGCGACCGAGAGGCCAGGCCACAGGGCGTTGTCGTCGTTGCTGAAGCTTGCCTTGAGGCGAATTGTGCCGCTCGCTTGATCCACCTGGTTGTCGATCAGGAACAGGCTACCCACGCCGAGTTTCTTGCGTCCGTCGGAGCTCAGCGCCGTCACCTGCAATGGGCCCTTGCGCAGCGCGCTGCTGATTTCCGGCAGCTGCTGCTCGGGTGCGGTGAATACCACGGCTATCGGCTGCAGCTGGGTGATGGTCAGCATCGCGCTCTGATCATTGGCATGAACGATATTACCGCGATCGATAAGGCGGAACCCGACCCGCCCGGTCAGGGGTGACTTGATGGTCGTGTAGTTGAGCTGCACGCGGGCGCTGTCGATGGCGGCCTGGTCGGCCTGCACTTGGGCGGCGAACTGAGCAACCTGGGCGACGCGCTGATCGAGGAGCTGCTGCGTTGCATCGCCCCGCGGAACCAGCACGGACGTGCGCTGCAGATCCTGCTGGGCATTGCGATAGCTCGCCTGATCCTGTGCCTCCTTGGCAATTGCCTGGTTGAGCGTGGCTTGAAACGGCGCCGGATCGATCTGTACGAGAAGGTCGCCCTCGCGCACCATCTGCCCCTCCTCGAAGGCGATCTTCTCGATATGGCCGTCGACGCGGGAGCGCACGGAGACGATATTCAGGGGCTGCACGGTGCCGAGGCCGTAGAGCACGATGGGAAACGACTTGCGCTCGACCACTGCCGTATGCACCGGGACTTGGCTCGTTTGTGCCTGCGCATCGATGGGCGCGCCGTGCTGCGGAGGGCGCGCCAGCAGCTGCCAGCCGAGGTAGGCGACCACCGCACTGCCGGCCACCAGCCACCACGTGCGCGCTATGCCGCCCCGCAGTTGGCCGAGGACGGTCATCGAGCCCTTGATCGCCAGCGCCAGCAACCCCGCGGCGATGCCGAAGCCCACCACGGCGACAATGAGTGTCGAGACATCGCCGATGCGATCGGCCATTGCCTGTAGGATTGCGCCCATGTGCTTCAACGCCCGCTAGTCGATCGCACCAGCCCGCCGCGCACCGCCTCGATCGGCAGGCAATTGTTGTGGCCGGCTTCGACGCAGGCGAGGACGCGAGAACTGTCCTTCAGCTGCTGAAACAGCCACAAGCCGGCAGTGACGAGGAAAGTAAGCACCAACACGGCCATCAGATTCTGCTGCATGCGGCGGCGCCGGTCGTCGACCTCGAACTGGCAAAGCGGGTCGACCACGGGGCCGGGCTTCTTGCTGCGCCCTCGCGGCCGGGGCCTGAACTCGATAACGCGCGGATCGGAGAAGCGCGCGACCACGTCGCGGCTGGGTTTTGGCAAGCTCGGGCTGCCCATCGGTTTTCCTCCGCGCGGCTCATTCCGCCGCGGCGGAACGCGGCACGATCGGCTCCGCCTCGGGACGCCTGGCGCGCGTCAAGTTGCTGAGATAGGTGGAGAGGCGGTCGAGATAGATGTAGATCACCGGCGTCGTATAGAGGGTGAGCGCCTGGCTGACGAGGAGCCCGCCGACCATGGCGAAGCCCAGCGGTTGGCGGATCTCCGCACCCGTGCCGGCGCCGAGCATCAGCGGCACGCCACCGAGCAGCGCGGCGGCCGTGGTCATCATGATCGGCCGAAACCTCAGCAACGCCGCCTTGCGCACCGCGGCCTCGGGAGACAGGTGCTCGTCGCGCTCGGCGGTGATGGCAAAGTCGACCATCATGATGCCGTTTTTCTTGACGATGCCGATCAGCAGAATCGCGCCGATCATAGCCACCAGACTGAAATCGAAGCCGAACAACATCAGCGCGGCGATGGCCCCGACGCCCGCCGAGGGCAGCGTCGAGAGGATGGTCAGCGGATGGATGTAACTTTCGTAGAGGATGCCGAGGATCAGGTAGACGACGAACAGGGCGGCGAGAATCAGCATCGGCACCGTGCGCAGCGAAGCCTGGAACGCCTGTGCGTTCCCCTGGAACGTGCCGATCAGCGACGGCGGCATTTGCATTTCTCGCTCCGCCTTTTGGATGGCGGTGGTTGCCGTTCCGAGCGATCCACCCTGCGCCAGATTGAAGCTGAGGGTCACCGCGGGGAATTGGCCCTGGTGGCTAATGGACAGCGGCTTGGTCTCGCGCGTGTTCCAGGTGACAAAGGTGTCGAGCGGTACCAACTGTCCGGTCAGCGGTGACTTGACGTAGAGGGAGCTCAGCGAGCTGGTGCTGCCTTGCAGCTCCGGCAGGATCTCCATGACGACGTGGTAGGAGTTCTGCTGCGTGAAGTACTGCGTGACTTGGCGCTGCCCCAAGGCGTCATACAGCGTGTCGTCAATGGCCTGCGGCGTAATTCCGTAGCGGGCGGCCTGATCGCGGTCGATGGTCAGCGTCAGCGTGGTTCCCGCCGTCTGCTGGTCGGAAGCGACGTCGCGCAGGGTCGGGATCGATTTGAGCTTTGCCAGCACCTTTGGCGCCCACTCGTTCAGCTCGTTGAGGTCGGCATCCTGCAGCGTGTATTGGAATTGGGTACGCGCCAGGCGCCCACCGACGTTGACGTCCTGGGAGGCCTGCAAGAACAGCCGTGCACCTTCGACCTTCTCCAGGCGCGGCCGCAGGCGCGCGATCACTTGCCCCGCGGAGGCATCGCGCTCGTCCTTCGGCTTAAGGGTGATGAACATTCTGCCGTTGTTGATAGTCGACGTGGACCCCCCGTTGCCGATGGCCATGGCATAGGTAGCCACCGCCGGGTCACTGGCGATGACCGCGGCCAGCGCCTCCTGGTGGCGCTTCATCTCCTCAAACGACACATCTTGACCGGCCTCCGATATGCCCGTGATCATGCCGGTGTCCTGCTGGGGAAAGAAGCCCTTGGGGATGATGACGAACATGTACACGGTCAGTCCCACCGTGAACAGGAAGGTGCACAGCGTGGCGAATTGATGCCGCAGGACGAAATCGAGACCCCGTTCGTAGGCGTGCAGCATGCGATCGAAGCCGCGCTCGGTAAGCTCATAGAGCCGGCCGTGCTTCATCTCCCGCTCGCTCTTGAGGAAGCGCGAGGCCAACATCGGCGTCAGCGTCAGGGAGACGAAGGCCGAGACGGCGATGCACATCGTCGTCGTCACGGCGAATTCTCTGAACAAGCGGCCAATGACGCCGCCAAGCAGCAGCAGGGGAATGAAGACGGCGACCAGTGAGATGCTGATCGACAAAATGGTGAAGGCGATCTCGCCCGCCCCTTTCATGGCGGCCTCGTAGGGCTTCATGCCGTGTTCGACATGCCGCACGATGTTCTCGAGCATGACGATCGCGTCGTCGACCACGAAGCCAACGGAGATGGTCAGGGCCATCAGCGAAATATTGTCGAGGCTGTAGCTCATCAGGTACATCAACCCGCATGTGCCCAGTAGCGACAGCGGCACCGTCACGCTCGGGATGACGGTGGCCCAGAAGGTTCGCAGGAAGACGAAGATCACCCCGACCACCAGGGCGATCGTCAGCAGCAGCGTGAGTTGCACGTCCTCCACCGACGCGCGAATGGTTTGCGTGCGGTCGCTGACGACGCCGATCTTCAGCGAGGGCGGCATGGACGCGCGCAAGCGCGGCAGCTGCATCTTGATGCGATCGACTGTGTCGATGACATTGGCGCCGGGCTGTTTGTAGACGATGAGGAACACGCCGCGCACGCCCTGTGCCCAGGCTGCCTTCTTTGCGTCCTCGGGTCCGGCCACCGCCTGCCCGATGTCCTTGACGCGTAGCGGCGCGCCATTGCGAAACGCGATGATGACGTTGTTCCAGGCGTCCGCCATGGTCAGCTGATCGTTGGCGTACACGGTGTAGCTGCGAAGATCACCTTCGATATTGCCCTTGGGCGAATTGACGGTGGTGAACGCGAGCTGGGCGCGAACGTCCTCCAGCGACAGATTTTTGGCGACGAGCTTGGCGGGGTCGAGCTGGACGCGGATGGCCGGCTTCTGCTCGCCGCCAATGGTCACCAGGCCGACCCCGGAGACCTGGCTGATTTGCTGCGCGAGCTTGGTGTCCACCTGATCGTCGACGTCGATCAGGGGCATCGTCTGGGAGTTTGCCGACAGGATCAGAATCGGGGAATCGGCGGGATTGACCTTGCGGTAGGTAGGCGACTGGGGAAGGTCCCGCGGCAGCTGGCCGCTGGCGGCATTGATCGCGGCCTGAATGTCGTTGGCGCCGCCGTCGATGTTGCGGTCGAGGTCGAATTGCACGACGACCGTCGTGGTGCTGAGGCCGCTCGTTGAGGTGATCTGCGTCACGCCGGGGATCTGCGCGAACTGGCGCTCGAGCGGCTGCGCCACGGAAGAGGCCATGGTTTCGGCATTGGCGCCGGGGTAGATCGCCGAAACCTGGATGGTCGGAAAGTCGACCTTCGGCAGCGGCGCCACCGGCAAGTTCGGGTAGGTCACCAGCCCGATAAACAGGAACCCGACCATCACCAGCGAGGTGGCAATCGGGTAGCGGATGAAGGGTGCTGACAGGCCGCCGTTCATGGGTGGTTCACAGGCATGGAGACGTCGTGAGGCATGCGTTCGGGCTCACGGTCACCGACAACGGTACCCTCGAGAGCGATCCGTTGCTTCTAGCAGCTGAACCCGCTGGTTGTCCCCCAATACCGCGCAAGTGCCAGACTTTCCAAGGGGGGCCACAAGGCCGGGCGAGATCAAGCGGCTGAGGTCTGCCAAATTTGCACGGCGGGGCAGCAGACTGACCGCGAATTGGGCGGGCCCGCCGCAGCCCCCGCGCCATCGTCCAAGAGATAGGTGCTTA